>NZ_JAKSYP010000052.1:0-125302 GCF_022829625.1 Methylobacterium sp. E-046
CCACCTCTACGGCGGCATGGACGAGCCGGAGCTGAAGATCATCGACGTGTTCATCTGCAAGCTGCGCAAGAAGCTCGCCAACGCCAGCCAGGGCAAAAACTACATCGAGACCGTCTGGGGCCGCGGCTACGTGCTGCGTGAGCCGATGGACGGCGAGGAGCGGATGGCGGTCTGATCCGCCCACCTTCGGTTTCTCGAAAACCCCGCGCGGTCCGGCCACGCGGGGTTTTCGCGTTCAGGACCGGTGCAGCGGCGCGACACCCTCCCGAGCCGCGAGCCCGGGATGCGGTGGAGAAGCGGCGGAGCTGCGCCGCGGGTGCCCTCCGCCGGCAGCCCGTTGGCTGGCACATGGGCCGCGCTTCGACGTTTCAGCCTTGGCGGTCATCCGACAGGAACCGGCAGAGCCGCTCCGGCCGTCGCGGCTCCGCGAACCCGGATGCGGGGCTACACCCGTCGGACGGCGCCGTGGGCCGCGCTGGTGGTCAGCATCGCGTAGGCGCGCAGCGCCGCACTGACCTTGCGCGGGCGCGGGTTTTCCGGCTGCCAGCCCGCCGCATCCTGCGCGGCGCGCCGACGCTCCAGTTCGACCGGATCCACGTCCAGGCGGATGGTGCGTGCCGGAATGTCGATCGCGATAATGTCACCGTCGTGCACGAGGCCGATCAGGCCACCTTCGGCGGCTTCCGGCGACACGTGGCCGATCGACAGCCCGGAGGAGCCGCCGGAGAACCGACCGTCTGTGACGAGGGCGCAGGCCTTCCCCAAACCCTTCGATTTCAGGTAGCTCGTCGGGTACAGCATCTCCTGCATGCCGGGGCCACCCCGAGGGCCCTCGTAGCGGATCAGCACGACCTCACCGGCCGTGACCTTGCCGTTCAGGATCCCGTTCACGGCCGCGTCCTGGCTCTCGAACACCCGAGCCGTACCCGTGAAGGTGAGAACCGCCGCGTCGACGCCCGCGGTCTTCACGATGCAGCCCTGCTCGGCGAGGTTGCCGTAGAGCACCGCGAGGCCGCCATCCTGCGAGTAGGCGTGCGCGGCGTCGCGGATGACGCCGCCCGCCCGGTCGAGGTCGAGCTCGTCGAAGCGCGACTCCTGGCTGAACGCCACCTGGGTCGGCACGCCGCCGGGGGCCGCCCGGTAGAAGGTCTGCACTGCGGTGCTCGGCGCGACGCGCACATCCCAGCGGGCCAGGGCCGCGCCGAGGGTCCCGGCCGACACGTTGCCGGCCTCGGTGTCGATCAGGCCCGCCCGGTCGAGCTCGCCCAGGATCCCCATGATCCCCCCCGCGCGGTGCACGTCCTCCATGTGGACGTTGGCGACCGCCGGGGCGACCTTGCAGAGCACCGGAACCCGCCGGGACAGGCGGTCGATATCGGCCATCGTGAAAGGCACCTCGCCCTCATGGGCGGCGGCCAGCAGGTGCAGCACCGTGTTGGTCGAGCCGCCCATGGCGATGTCGAGGGTCATGGCGTTCTCGAACGCTCTGAAGCTCGCCACGGCGCGCGGCAGCACGCTCGCGTCGTCCTGCTCGTAGTGGCGCCGGGCGAGGTCGACGATGAGGTGGCCGGCCTCGACGAACAGGCGCCTGCGGTCGGCATGCGTGGCCAGCACGGAGCCGTTGCCCGGCAGCGCGAGTCCCAGCGCCTCGGTGAGGCAATTCATCGAGTTCGCGGTGAACATGCCCGAGCACGAGCCGCAGGTCGGGCAGGCCGAGCGCTCGATCACCGCGACGTCCGCGTCGGAGATCCGGTCATCGGCCGCCGCGATCATCGCGTCGACGAGGTCGACCTTCCTGGCGATGCCCGGGAGCTGGACCTTGCCGGCCTCCATCGGGCCACCCGAGACGAACACGGTCGGGATGTTGAGGCGCAACGTCGCCATCAGCATGCCGGGGGTGATCTTGTCGCAGTTCGAGATGCACACCATCGCGTCGGCGCAGTGCGCGTTGACCATGTACTCGACGGAGTCGGCGATCAGCTCCCGGGACGGGAGCGAGTACAGCATGCCGTCGTGGCCCATCGCGATGCCGTCATCGACCGCGATGGTGTTGAACTCCTTGGCGACGCCGCCGGCCGCCTCGATCTCGCGGGCGACCAGCTGGCCGATATCCTTGAGGTGGACGTGACCCGGCACGAACTGCGTGAACGAGTTGACCACCGCGATGATCGGCTTGCCGAAATCGGCATCCTTCATGCCGGTGGCGCGCCAGAGTCCGCGAGCGCCGGCCATGTTGCGACCGTGGGTGGTGGTACGGGAACGATAGGCAGGCATCGCGCGATTCGACCGGTTCGAAGGTGGTGGGCTTCTGCGCCCGCAGGCGCATGTCCGCAAGCGTCGCCGGGCGGCACGCAGCCATGGCATGCTTCTGGCGGATGACGGGACGGGACGGAGTGTGAGCCGATGACACAGGTGGATCTCCTGCGGCGCGCGATCGCGCAGGGGCAGGGCCACGCGGAGGCCGACCTCGTTCTGAAGGGCGCGCGGTTCCTCGACCTCGTCACCGGCGACTTGGTGGATTCCGACGTCGCGATCTGCGGCGAGCGGATCGTCGGCACCTTCGGATCGTATCGCGGCCGCCGGGAGATCGATCTGCGCGGCAAGATCGTGGTGCCGGGTTTCATCGACACGCATTTCCACGTCGAATCCTCGCTGATGCCGCCGCAGGAATTCGAGCGCTGCGTCCTGCCGCACGGGGTCACCACGGGGATCTGCGACCCGCACGAGATGGCCAACGTCCTCGGGACCGACGCCTTCGCGTGGTTCCTCGAATCGTCCGGGACGCTGGCGATGGACCTGCGGGTGCAGCTCTCCTCCTGCGTTCCGGCGACCGACCATCTGGAGACGTCCGGCGCTCGGATCACCGCAGCCGATCTCATGCCCTTCGCGCAGGACCCGAAGGTGATCGGTCTCGCCGAATTCATGAATTTCCCCGGCGTGCTGGCGGGCGATCGGGCCGTGCTGGAGAAGCTCGCCGCCTTCCAGGGCCGGCACATCGACGGCCACGCGCCCCTCCTGCGCGGGGCGGCGCTGAACGGCTACATCGCGGCCGGCATCCGCACGGAGCATGAGGCGACGACCCCCGAGGAGGCCCTGGAGAAGCTCTCGAAGGGGATGACCGTGCTGATTCGCGAGGGATCCGTCTGCAAGGACCTGCACGCCCTCGCGCCGATCCTCACCGAACGCACCGCGCCGTTCCTCGCCTTCTGCACCGACGACCGGAACCCCCTCGACATCGCCGAGGAGGGCCACCTCGACTACGTCATCCGCACGGCCATCGCGCTGGGCGCACCGCCGCTGGCGGCCTACCGGGCCGCCTCGTGGTCCGCGGCCCGGGCCTTCGGCCTCCACGACCGCGGCCTCGTGGCGCCCGGGCAGAGGGCCGACCTCGTCGTGCTCGACGATCTGGCCGCCTGCGCGGTGTCGCGGGTGATCAGCGCTGGGCGCCCGGTCGACGACGCGCTGTTCGCGGGTCGGACACCCGTGGCGCCGATCGGGCGCGGCAGCGTGCGGGCGCGGCACGTGCAGGCGTCCGACTTCGCGGCCCCGGGCTCGGGACCGTCGACGCCGGTGATCGGCGTGGTGCCGGGCAAGATCATCACGCTGCGGCACGACCTGAATTTGCCCTACCGGGGCGGCGAGCGTCGCGTCGATCTCGGCCAGGACGTCATCAAGGTCGCCGTCGTGGAGCGGCACGGCCGGACCGCGCCCGGGGAACGCGGCATCGGGGTCGCCTTCGTGAAGGGGTTCGGGCTGCAGCGCGGCGCCATCGCGTCGTCGGTGGGACACGACAGCCACAACATCACGGTGGTCGGCGCGGACGAGGCCGACATGGCCGTGGCGGTGAACCGCCTGGGCGAGATCGAGGGCGGCTTCGTGGTGGTCGCGGACGGCCGCGTGCTCGCCGAGATCGCCCTCCCCCTGGCCGGCCTGATGAGCCTGATGCCGTTCGATGCCATTCGGCGCGATCTGGTCGCCCTGCGCGCCGCCGCGCGCGGCCTCGGCGTTGTCCTGCCCGAGCCGTTCCTGCAGGTGGCATTCCTGCCGCTTCCGGTGATCCCGCACCTCAAGATCACCGACCGGGGGCTGGTGGATGTCGACAGATTCACCCTGATCGATCCTTGAAATTAGATTGCGCGCAATTAAAATGATGGAACGCGGTTGCCCGCTGACCGCTTGATGCTGACCCTCTTCCAGACATCGGAGACCGCCATGTCCGTAGACGTGAAGTACCGCACCACCGCCACCGCCACCGGGGGCCGCGACGGCGCCGCGCGGACGGCCGACGGCAACTTCGAGGTCAAGCTCTCGACCCCGAAGGAGCTCGGCGGCGCGGGCGGCCCGGGCGCAAATCCGGAGCAACTCTTCGCCTCCGGCTACTCGGCGTGCTTCCTCGGCGCCATGAAGGCTGTGGCGCCGTCGTTGCAGCTGAAGGTCCCGGCCGACACCAGCGTCACCGCCGATGTCGGCATCGGCCCGCGCTCCGAAGGCGGCTTCGGCATCACGGCCGACCTGACCATCAGCCTGCCCGGCCTGGACCGCGCCGACGCGCAGAAGCTCGTGGACGCCGCGCACCAAGTGTGCCCGTACTCGAACGCCACCCGCGGCAACGTCAACGTCGGGCTGAAGCTCGCCTGAGCGAAGCTTCGGCGGGCCTCGCCTCCGCGGAGCCCGCCGCGACGAACGTGATCCACGGGCATCGTGGGTGAGCCGGAACCAGCGCGTAGGCCTGCAGACCCCACCGGCATCCCCAACCCGTCACCGACCTTGCGAGTGCAGCGACGCAGGGCGCCGTCGCTGCGCACGACCACGGCGCCGGTGATCTGCCGATCGAGCCGATCGCGTTTCCCGGTCGGACGGATCGCTGATCGGTCGGGCGCTAGCCCTCACCCCGCGCCCGCATGCACACCCGGCTCGCCTCGTCGAGCGTCACGCCCTCGAAGCCGGTCTCCGTGAGCCGGCCGCACACCCGGAAGGTCTGGTTGGCGGTCATCGGCGAGACGCCGCGATAGGCGAAGCTGCGCGGCGCCCGATCCAGCAGCGTGGCCGCGAGGTTCATCAGCAGCGTCGCCTGCATGGGACCATGGACAACCAAGTCCGCATAGCCCTCCACCTGCGTGGCGTAGGGTTGGTCGTAGTGGAAGCGATGGCCGTTGAAGGTCATCGCCGAGTAGCGGAACAGGAGCGTCGGCGTCGCCGGCACGGCCCAGACCCGCGCGTAGGCCTCGGCCGAGTCCCGCTCAGCCTCGACCGGGCGGCCGGCCTGCGCGGCGGCCGCTTCGCGGTAGACGATGTCCTGCCGCTCTCGGATCGCGACGCCGCGCTCCGTCGCCATCGCGTGATCGACGGTGACGAAGCATAGGGTCCCGCTGCGCCCCTCCTTGAAGGCCACGTCCCGCACGGTCTCGGTGCGCGTCACCAGATCCCCCACGCGCAGCTCCGCGATGGTCTCGATCTGCCCGCCGGCCCACATGCGCCGCGGCAACGGCACGGGCGGCAGGAACCCGCCCTTGGCGGCGTGACCGTCCGGTCCCAGTGCATCGGCGGGGGGCGTCTCCGGAGCGAGGCACCAGTGCAGGGCCGGCAAAGCGTGTCCCTCGGCGACCGGTGCCAGATGCGGCGCGAGGGTCGCGCGGAACTCGGCCAGGAGGCGCGGCGTCACGAGGTCGGACGCCGTGCGCGTCCGTCCGATCCAGGCAGCGAAGTCCGTCATGTCAGTACGAGCGGGGCATGCCGAGGACGTGCTCGGACAGGTAGGCGAGGATGAGGTTCGTGGAGATGGGCGCAACTTGGTAGAGGCGCGTCTCGCGGAACTTGCGCTCCACGTCGTACTCCTCGGCGAATCCGAAGCCACCGTGGGTCTGGATGCAGGCATTGGCGGCCTCGAAAGAGGCGTCCGCGGCGAGCATCTTGGCCATGTTGGCCTCGGCGCCGGGATTGGCGCCGCCCTCGTAGAGGCTCAGTGCCTCGCGGACCATCAACTCCGCGGCCCGCATGTTGGCGTAGGCGCGGGCGATCGGGAATTGCACGCCCTGATTGGCACCGATCGGACGGCCAAAGACCGATCGGTCACCCGCGTAGGCCTTCGCCTTGTCGATGAACCACTTGGCGTCGCCGACGCATTCCGCCGCGATCAGGATGCGCTCGGCGTTCATGCCGGACAGGATGTAGCGGAAGCCCCTGCCCTCCTCGCCAATCAGGTTCTGGGCCGGCACGCGGAGGTTGTCGAAGAACACCTCGGTTGTGGCGTGGTTCATCATCGTGCGGATCGGCCGGATGGTGAGGCCGTTGCCTCGCGCCTCGCGCATGTCGACGAGGAGGACGGACAATCCGTCCGTGCGCTTCATGCCCTCCGTGCGGGGGGTCGTGCGGGCCAGGAGCAGCATCAGGTCCGAATGCTCGGCGCGGCTCGTCCAGATCTTCTGGCCGTTGACCACGTAGGCGTCGCCCTCGCGGCGCGCCGTGGTCTTGAGGCTGCCGGTGTCGGTCCCGGAGGTGGGCTCGGTGACCCCGAAGGCCTGGAGCCGCAGGCGCCCCTCCGCGATGGGCGGCAGGTACTCGGCCTTCTGGGCGTCCGAGCCGTGCCGCAGAAGGGTGCCCATCGTGTACATCTGCGCGTGGCAGGCGCCCCCGTTGCAGCCCGCACGCTGAACTTCCTCGAGGATCGCCGCCGCAGCGGAGAGCGGCAGGCCGGCACCGCCGAACGCCTCCGGGATCAGGACCGACAGGTACCCGCTCCCGGTCAGCGCGTTCACGAATTCGGTCGGATAGGCCATCTCCCGGTCCAGCGCCCGCCAGTACGGGCCGGGAAAGCCTGCGCAAAGCTTGGCGACCGCCTCGCGGATCTCGGTATAGGCTTCCATGACGGGCTCCTCAGGCCGTGCGGCCGCCGTCGACCGGCAGGTCGACCCCGGTGATGAATTCGGCCTCGTCGGAGGCCAGGAACAGGGCCGCCGCCGCGATGTCGCGGGCCTGCGAGAGACGCCCGAGCGGGATCGTGGCGATGAAGCGCTCCCGGTTTTCCGGCGTGTCGGGCACGCCCATGAAATGCTCGAGCAGGCCGGTAGCCCCCATGACCGGGCAGAGGGCGTTCACCCGAATCTTCCAGGGTGCCAGTTCCAGAGCCAGCGACTTGGTGGCGAGGCTCGCCGCGCCCTTGGAAGCGTTGTACCACGTGAGCCCGGGTCGCGGCCGGAGCGCCGCCGTCGAGCTGACGTTGAGGATCACGCCACCGCCCGCGTCGCGCATCACCGGCGCGATCGCGCGGACATAGCGGAAGATCGATTTCACGTTCACCCGGAACACGCGGTCGAACTCGTCCTCGGTCACCTCCAGGAGCGGCTTGTTCCGGTGGGTCGTACCGGCGTTGTTGACCAGGATGTGCGGTACCCCGAAACGCTCGCGGGTCGCCGCGACGCTGGCTTCGACATCGGCGGCGCTGCCGACATCCGCGCCGACGGCGAGGGCCTTGGCGCCGATCCCCGCGGCGACGCGTTCGGCCGCCCCAAGGTCGATATCCACGCAGGCGACGGCGGCGCCCTCGGCGGCGAAGTGCTGGGCGATGCCCGCTCCGAAGCCGCCGCCGGCCCCCGTGACGATCGCGACCTTGCCGTCGAGCCTCTTCGTCCCCTCCCGTTCCCACGTCGTGGTCCGATGTAGGCTTTCAGGGTGCGGCGGCGAATTCCGCGCGGATGCGATCGCTGTGCGCGCCGATTGCGGGAACGGCACCGAGCGCCCGCACCTGCCCGTCGATCAGGACCGGCGGCGCCACGATGCTGGCCGGGCCGGCGGGGGTCTGGACCTCGGCGCGGACCAGGGCCGGATGGGTCGACAGGTCGGCGAGCGTGTTGACGAAGCCGTAGGCGGTACCCGCCGCCTTCAGCCTGGACGCGGCCGCGTCGCGGGTAAGACGCACCAGTTCCAAGCCGATGCGCTGATCGACGGCTGCCCGGTTGGCCACGCGGGCGTTGTTCGAGCCGAACCCCTCGGCGGTGGCGAGGTCCGGCTCCCCCAGCACGCCCCCGCAGAAGCGCGCCCATTCCCGCTCGTTCTGGATCGAGATCAGCACGAGGCCGCCGTCCGCGGTGGGAAAGGCGCCGTAAGGGCAGATCGTGGGATGGGCGAGCCCGACCCGCTGAGGCATTCGGCCCGTGCCCTCGAAGTAGAGGAGCGGCACGTTCATCCAGTCGGCCGCGCCGCTGAACAGGCTGACCTCCAGGGCGCAGCCTTCTCCCGTGATCCCGCGGGCGATCAGCGCCTCCAGCACAGCGGCGTGCGCGTCCATCCCGCAGGCGACGTCGCAGACGGAGACCCCGACCCGCCCGGGCCCCGCCGGGTGGCCGGTGATGCCGGCGAGCCCGCTCTCCGCCTGGACCAGCAGGTCGTAGGCCTTCATGTCGCTGTAGGCGTGGCCGGCACCGTAGCCGGAGATGTCGACGGTGATGAGCCGCGGATGGCGCGCCCGCAGGTCCGCCGCGTCGAAGCCCGCCCGCCTGGCGGCGCCGGGCGCGAGGTTCTGCACGAACACGTCGGTCCGCGCGAGGATCGCGTGGAGCAGGCGCGCATCCGCCGGGTCCTTGATGTCGGCAACGAGGCTTTCCTTGCCGCGGTTGAGCCATACGAAGTAGCTCGCCAGCCCGTTGACGGCGGCATCGTAGCCCCGGGCGAAATCGCCTTCCGGCCGCTCGATCTTGATGACCCGTGCGCCGGCATCGGCAAGCCGCGACGTGCAGTAGGGAGCGGCGACCGCCTGCTCCAGGGCGAGGACGGTAAGCCCTCGCAGGGGCAGAGTCTGGCTCATCCGCATCGTTCCGGAGCGCTGCGACCCCGCGGGGCCGTTCACGCATCAACTGGTTCGGCTCAGGACCGTGCCAAGCTGATGGCGGTGACAGGGGGGGAGCCGCCGTCGACGCCCCCGTGATCGCGAGCGCAGCGAAGACGGCCGCGGATCGCGCCTTCGTACCCCCCTTACTCCGCGGCGCGCAGAGCGGGCGGCCCGCGGACCTCCTCCACCGGATCGTCCGCGGCACCGACAGCGGCGTCCACCGCCTCCGGCCTGTCCCGGAACGACAGGCGGTGCGCCAAGCGGTCGAGGTAGATGTAGATCACCGGCGTCGTGAACAGCGTCAGGATCTGGCTCACCGCGAGGCCGCCCACCATGGCGTATCCGAGCGGCTGGCGGATCTCCGAGCCGGTTCCGTGCGCGAACATCAGCGGGATGCCGCCGAGGAGCGCCGCCATGGTGGTCATCAGGATCGGGCGGAAGCGCAGCAGCGCCGCCTTGCGGATCGCCTCCTCGGGGCCGATGCCCTCCTCGCGCTCGGCGACGATCGCGAAGTCCACCAGCATGATGCCGTTCTTCTTCACGATGCCGATGAGCAGGATGATGCCGATCAGCGCGATCAGGCTGAAGTCGAAGCCCGCCGCCATGAGCACCGCCAGCGCGCCGACGCCCGCCGACGGCAGCGTCGAGAGGATGGTGATCGGGTGGATGAAGCTCTCGTAGAGGATGCCGAGGATCAGGTAGACGACGAACAGCGCCGCCAGGATCAGGAGCGGCACCGTCGAGAGCGACTGCTGGAACGCCTGGGCGGTGCCCTGGAAGCCGCTCACCACGGTTGGCGGCACCTGGAGGTCCCGCATCGCCCGGCCGATCGCCTCCGTGGCCTGCCCGAGGGCCACGTCGGAGGCGAGGTTGAAGCTGATGGTTACCGCGGGGAACTGGCCCTGGTGGTTGACCGAGAGCGGCGCCACCGGGTCGGTGGTCCAGCGGGCGAAGGCCGCAAGCGGCACCTGCCCGCCGCCGTTCGGCGCCTTGATGTAGATCTTGTCCAGGCTGTCGAGGCTGCCCTGGAGGACCGGCAGCACCTCCAGCACAACGTGGTAGCTGTTGAGCTGCGTGAAGTACTGCGCGATCTGCCGTTGGCCGAACGCGTCGTAGAGCGTGTCGTCGATCAGCTGCGGGGTGATGCCGTAGCGCGAGGCGGCGTCCCGATCGATCGCCATCGTCAGCGTGGTTCCGCGCGTCTGCTGGTCGGTCGCCACGTCGCGGAGTTCGGGCAGCGTCTTCAGCCGGTCGAGGATGCGGGGTGCCCAGGTGTTGAGCTCGGCGAGGTCGGGATCCTGCAGCGTGTACTCGAACTGGGTGCGGGAGGTGCGCCCGCCGGTGCGCACGTCCTGGGTGGCCTGGATGAAGGTCCGGATGCCCTCCACGCGCTCTAGCTTCGGCCGAAGCCGGGCGATGATCTGGAAGGCGTTGACGTCCCGCTCGTCCCTCGGCTTCAGGGTGATGTACATCCGGCCCGAGTTGAGCGCCTGCCCGTTGCCGCCCAGCGACATGCCGACGGTGGCCACGCCCGGATCGGCCTGGACGATGGCTCCGACCTTCTCCTGCAGCGCCTTCATCGCCGAGAAGGAGGTGTCCTGGCCCGCCTCGGTGACGCCGATCATGAAGCCGGTGTCCTGCTGGGGGAAGAAGCCCTTCGGGATCGCGACGAACAGGTAGCCTGTCAGCCCGAGGGTCGCGAAGAAGGTCAGCAGCGTGATGCGGTGGTGGCGCAGGGCCACGTCGAGGGCACGCTCGTAGATCGAGAGCAACCCGTCGAACCCGGCCTCGCTCATCCGGTAGAGACGCCCGTGGCGCGCAGCGCCGTGGGGCTTGAGCAGCCGCGCCGCCATCATCGGCGTGAGCGTCAGCGAGACGAAGGCCGAGACCGCGATCGTCATGGACAGCACCACGGCGAATTCGCGGAACAGGCGGCCGATGATGCCGCCCATCAGGAGCAGCGGGATCAGCACCGCGATCAGCGACACCGAGATCGACACGATGGTGAAGCCGATCTCGCCCGCGCCCTTGAACGCGGCCTCCATGGGCCGCATCCCCTCCTCGACGTAGCGGCTGATGTTCTCCAGGACGACGATGGCGTCGTCGACCACGAAGCCGACCGCGATGGTCAGCGCCATCAGCGACAGGTTGTCGAGGGTGTAGCCCACCATCCACATCAGCGCGCAGGCGCCGAGCAGGGCGAGGGGTACCGTCACGCTCGGGATGACCGTCGCCCAGAAGCTGCGCAGGAACACGAAGATCACCGCCACGACCAGCACGATGGTCAGCAGGAGGGTGAACTGCACGTCCTCCACCGAGGCGCGGATCGTCTGGGTGCGGTCGCTGAGGATGTCGACCTTGATCCCGGCCGGCAGGGTCGCGGTCAGCCGCGGCAGCTGCGCCTTGATGCTGTCGACCGTATCGATCACGTTGGCGCCGGGCTGCTTGAAGATCACCAGGAACACGCCGCGGCGACCGTTGGTCCAGCCCGCCTGCTTCATGTCCTCGGGCCCGGCGATCGCTTGGCCAATGTCGCGCACGCGGAGGGGCGCGCCGTCGCGGTAGGCGATGATGACGTCGTTCCAGTCCCGGGCCGCCGTCAGCTGGTCGTTGGCGTAGATCGTGTAGCTGCGGCTCGTTCCGTCGATGCTGCCCTTGGGGTTATTCACCGTGGTGATGGCGAGCTGGTTGCGCACGTCCTCCAGGGACAGTCCCTTGGCGACGAGCTTGGCCGGATCGACCTGGATACGCACCGCGGGCTTCTGCTGGCCGCCGATGAAGACCTGCGCCACGCCGGAGATCTGACTGATCCGCTGAGCGAGCTGCACGTCGACCGCATCGTCCACGTCAATCAGCGGCAGGGTGTCGGAGACCGCCGAGAGCAGCAGGATCGGCGAGTCGGCCGGATTGACCTTGCGGTAGGTCGGCGGGCTCGGCAGGTTCTTGGGCAGCTGCCCGCTCGCCGCGTTGACCGCCGCCTGGATATCGCTGGCGGCGCCGTCGATGTTGCGGTTCAAGTCGAACTGCACCGTGATCGTCGAGATGCCCAGCGAGCTCGTCGAGGTCATCTGCGACACGCCCGGGATCTGCGAGAACTGCCGCTCCAAGGGCTGCGCCACCGAGGACGCCATGGTCTCGGGACTGGCCCCCGGCAGCTGCGCGGTCACCTGGATCGTCGGGAAATCCACCTGCGGCAGGGGCGCGACGCCGAGCAGCGGGTAGGCCACCAGCCCGAGGAACAGGATGCCGACCATGATCAGCGTGGTCGCCACCGGGAACCGGATGAAGGGTGCGGAGATGCCGCCTGTCATCGGTGCCCCCCGTCCTGCCGCGTCCCATCCGCGTTCGGTCCTGCGCTCATCGGCGCACCGCCTCGGGCTGCCGGCCTGCATCCGGCTCGCTCGCCTGCGCGGTGTGCGCCGCCCGCGGATCCGCCACGAGGCTGCCGTCCTGGACCTTGTACTGCCCGGCGACGATGACGCGCTCGCCGGGCTTCAACTCGCCGCTCAGGATCTGCGTCCGGCCGGAATCCGAGCGCCCGGCCTTGAGGGCGACCTGATGGGCCCGCCCGGCCTCGTCGACCACGAAGGCGAACAGGCCCGAAGGCCCGTGCTGCACGGCGTCGTCCGGCACCGTCGTAGCCACGGCCAGCGTCGCGACGCGCATCTTGGTGGAGACCGAGAGGCCCGGCCACAGAGCGTGGTTCTTGTTCTCGTAGACGGCCTTGAGGCGGATGGTGCCGGTCGCCGTGTCGACCTGATTGTTGAACAGGGCGAGCTTGCCGTCGGCGAGCTTGGTGAGACCGTCCGAGCTCCAAGCCTCCACCGGAACGTCGCCCTTCCGGAGCGCCGCGGTGATGGCGGGGAGCTGATCCTCGGGCGCTGTAAACACCACGAAGATCGGCTCGACCTGCGTGATCGTCACGATCGCCGACATGCCCGCCGCGTTGACGATGTTCCCGATATCGACCTGACGGAAGCCGGTGACGCCGTCGATCGGCGCGCGGATCGTGGCGTAGCCGAGCTGCGTCGTGGCGTTGTCGATGGCGGCCTGATCGGACGCCACCTGCGCGGTCAGCTGAGCGACCAGCGCGGTCTGCGTCTCGGTCTGCTGCCGCGACGCGTAGACGCCGAGGCCGGTGTAGCGGGTGAGGTCCACCTTGGCGTTGTTGAGGTTGGCGGTGTCCTGCTCCTTCTTGGCCTTCGCCTGATCGAGCGTCGCCTGGTAGGGCCGCGGATCCACCTGGACCAGCACGTCCCCCTTGTGGACCGTCTGCCCCTCGCGGAACGCGACCTGCTGGATCTCGCCGTCGACCCGCGTGCGCACCTGGACGGTGTTGTAGGCCTGCACCGTGCCGAGCCCGTTCGCCATGAGCGCGAAGGGCCCCTGCTCGACGGTCCCCAGCGTCACCGGCACCGGGAGCGGTGCGCTCGCCTTGGGTCTGGCCTTCGGCTGATTGTATTGCGTGTACCCGTAGGCGCCACCGCCCGCTGCCGCGAGCACGAGCAACACCACGGCCATCCCGCGTGATCGGCTCGGTTTCCGTTCGGCCCGAACCGGCTTCCCACCGCCCGAATCGTCGAACGCGACGATCTCCTCCGTTCGGGACGCGCCGCGATGGTGCTCCTCCCCGCTCAGCATGCGTCCGCTTCCGCCCTCAGGTCCGGCCGCCGGTCAGCCGAAGATAATTTTGCATTCATTAGCATACAATCCCGCACGCCGACACTGAGGCGACACGCTCCCGACCGTGGCGGACCGCCGACGGAGGGCGTGCAACCGCGCCCGTTGCGGGGTAGCGTCGCGGGGACCGTCGTCGCCCGCTGGCCGCCATCGCGACCTGCGAAGCCGGCGCGGAATCATCGGCGCGGACCGGACACGATCGCCCCACGACTTCGATGGGCGCACCCGTCCGCGCCTCGGATCTGAGACCGGGACGGCGCATGGCCTCGACGCTGGAACTTGACGGATTGAACGAGCTGCGCGCCGCGCTGATCGAGGAGCGGCAGATCATCGTCGCCTCCGTGCGCAAGCTCCGCGAGACCCGGCGCCAGAGGGGCACGTTCGTGATGGGCGATGGGTCGGAAGCCGGGCCCCGCCTCGTGGCCGTGCAGCAGCAGATCGCAGTCGTCGAATCCATCATCGCCACCCTGATGGCGTCCGAAGCCCACGATGTCTGACCGGCCGTCGCCAGCAGATCGGCGCAGGCCTGCGGGGGACGGGTGAGGCGCTCCGGAGCCGTAGCGCGCCCCGGTGTCCGATATGTTTCTGGGTTTCCCGATGACTTCCGTTGCCGGCGCTTCCTCGGGCCAGCCGGCCGATCTTGAGGTTCCGGCGCGGTCTCATCAAATCATGGGTATCATACTGTATCTAACCAAGACATAAAAACCTTTGAAGCGAAACTTACTTCCGGCGGATCGGTTCGCACGCCGTTACATCAGTACAGTATGCCCGCCGCTCTGCCGGACATCATGGCGCGCTTGAGCGCGGCACTGACGCAAATCGGGTCGCCGGAGGCGGAGCGCGCTCCGGACGTTTCCGTGGAGAAGCCGACGCGAGCTCAGATCGGCAAGTCGATCCAGGGCGACGGGATGGTCAGTTTCCCCGACGGGAAGAGCCACACGTCGCTCAAGAGCCACTTGGCGAGCCGCGGCCTCGACCCGCGAAGCTACCGTGATCACTCCGGGCTTCCGGCGGACTATCGGGTGGTCGTGCCATGGCATGCCGGGCAGCGTTCCGCACTGGCCAGGCCGTCGGCCCGGGTCGAGCGGGCCCGGCGTCTCGGACCAGATCACGCGATGGTTGGAACGCAGCCCGACGAGCGCGCCGAAGTCACCGCGTAACGATCGGCGCGGGATGTACAATGTCGGGGTGGACGCTCGCCAGGATGTCCTGTTAGCGGACAGCATCTCGACGCGCGGGGATCCGGGCATGGACGCCTTCGAACACGGCGATTCTTCGTGTGACACGACCGTAACGGTCGAGCCGCGGGACAAGAGCGAGCTTATGGCCCTCTGGTCGGCTCTCGATGCCGATTACCGTGCGCGGGATGAGCGCACGGCGCGCCTCCGCGCGATGCGCCTGATCGCGGGCGAGGACGAGGCCGCCTGATCAATCCGCGGTGTGCGCGCTCAACGGAAGATGCGCCGCCAGCGCGAAGCCCACTGCCATCGCCATGGCTTCCGCCTGGGCGATCAGCGCGGGATCACCCGCATCCCGCGCCGCCTGAAGCAGCGCGATCGCGTGCCGGCCGAGGCGCTGGAGCACCTCGTCGTCGTCGATTCCGGCGTGGCCACGGGCCCGGTCGTGTTGGCCTCGATCAGTCATTCGCGTGCGTCTGGCTTGAAGCGGCCGTCGTGGGCCGGAACGGTGCGGAGCCGGAGATCCAGGACTGCGTGTCCGTGACATCACCGAACGCGCGCATCACCGCACTCACCGTGCGATGAATGTCGCTGGCGGCGATCCCCTCCAGGCCGTGGCTGGCGGAGGCGTCCGCAAGGAACGTCACCTCCTGGCCACGGTGGAAGCCGTCGACCGCCGTGGCGAGGCAGGCCGCCTCGCCGGCGAAGCCCGCGATAACGAGAGGCGGGCAGCCGCGCTCCATGGCGTCGGCGAAGGCCGGGCTCGCGTAGCAGGAAGGACGATCCCGGTCGAAGATCATGTCGCAGCCATGCGGCTCGAAGCCCTCGATCCATCGGGCGAAGCGGGTACCCGCCTGGAACAGGGGCGCACCGATCCAGCGCACGTAGGCGACCTGGATGCCGCTCTCGCGGGCGTGGCCGAGGGCCAACCGGCAATTCGCCAGGGCCGGGGCGATCCCCGTAAGGGCGAGCGGACGCCCCGCAACCTCGTATTCCTGCTGCATGTCCACCAGCACGAGCACCGGGACGCTGCGCGGCCGGCGGTAGAGCGCCGGGTTGAAGGTCCGGATCATCGCGCCGCCTTCTGATCGACGGAGGGCCGGGTGACGGCCCGGGCCCGGGAGCGGTCGAGGGTGCCGGCGCGGTGCCAGCGGCCTTCGGGCCGGATGATGACGTAGGGATCGATGCCGATGCCGATGGCCTCGGGATGGGGCTCGGCCTCCAGCAGCATTTCGATGTAGTCGAAATCCGAGAACACCAGTTCCTGCGCGCCCTCGAACACGCGGAAGCCGAAGCGGCTCCAGAAGCCGACGAGGCGCTTCTGGGCATGGCCGTAGAGGCGGCGGTAGCCCTTCACCCGCGCCAGTTCGATCCCGGCCCGGACCAGCGCGAAGGCCATGCGCGTGTTGCGGTGCTCGGCCCGCACGGCGAGGCGCTCGATCTTGGCGAAATCGGCGAAAAAGCGGATCCGCAGACAGCCCGCGGGCTCGTCCCCGACGTAGCCGATGAGATGGGTCGCCGAGAGATCGTTCCCGTCGAACTCCTCCTCGTAGGGGCAGGCTTGCTCGGCCATGTACACGGCGGCGCGCAGGGCGATGACGCGCGACAGGTCCTCGAAGGTCCGCGCCACGGCGACGCTGGTGCCGGTGGCGCCGGGCCGGTGGCTGTCATAGGGCGGCAGGCGCTCGGCGCGCTCCGAGCGGTGGAACATGTGCAGGCCGGGCGCGCGCAGGGCGCGCCAGGCCGCGCCCTTCGTGAACCCGATGCCCTCCAGGTAGTCCGCGCCCTCCGCGGTGGCGGCGCGGGCGAAGAGATCGACGTCGCGGCACAGCGGCGTCGAGATCCGCTGCAGCATCAAGGCGACCGCCGCCGCCAGTCGGCGGCGGGCGTGGATCACCCACAGATAGATGCCGGCCGGGCGCTCGTGCTGCCGGGCGATGAAGCGGATGTCCGGATCGCTCGCGTCGAAGCTGCCCGTCAGCAGGGCCGCCATCCCGGCCTCGTTCAGCGGCAGGACCGCGGTCAAGCCCTCGCCGCGGGGCGAAAGCGCGTCGTAGCCCTCGCGCCGGGCGATGGCGAATACGGTATCGGGATTGGCGGTCATCACGCGGCGGACCACCGCGATGTCGGCAACGCCCGGCAGGGCGGACCGGGTCTCGTCGAGCAGGCGTTCCAGATCGTCCTGGGTCGGGGTGAACAGCACCAGATGGCGGGCGAGACGCGCCGAACGTAGGTCGATGATGTCGTGCCGCGCCTCCGGCGTCCCGTAGGGATGGGGCACGTGGTCGGGCGGGGATACGTGGACCGTCATCGCGTCGAAATCCGCAGATGATTGGGAAGAGCCCCCGGCTTCGCATGGCCGAAGATCCGCGTCTGTGCAAAACTTGAAGTATGGGAGTCTCACAGATGGAACACGCCTCGGTCTTCGAAGCCGGCATGCCGGACTGGCAGGACCTGCGGCTGTTCCTGGAACTCGATCGCCGGGGCAGCTTCCGAGCGGCGTCTGCCGTCGTCGGATTGTCCATCAACACGCTGCGGCGGCGGATCGACGACCTGGAGGCGCAGCTCGGCGTCACCCTGCTCACGCGCCACGCGGCCGGGATCCGCCTGACCACGGAGGGCGAGGCGATCCTGGCGGCGGCCCGCACCATGGAGAGTGCCGCCTACTCAGTCCTGCGCGCCCGGGATGCCGCTTCGGCGACGCCGACCGGCGAGGTGCGGATCGCCGTCACCGAGGGCCTCGGCACGTTCTGGCTGGCGCCGCGCCTCGTCGAGTTCCAGCGCGCGAATCCCCGGCTCGTGGTGGATCTGCGCTGCGCGATGGATCCGGCCGATGTCGGCCGCCTCGAAGCCGACGTGGCGGTGCAGCTGGTGCGGCCGTCCAATCCCGACCTGAAGGTCGTCAAGCTCGGCCGCTTGCACGCCATGGCGTTCGCGGCGCGCAGCTACCTGGACATCTACGGCGTGCCGGCCGGCGTGGAGGACGCTGCGCGGCACCGGATCGTGCTTCAGGTCTCGAACCAGACCGTCAGCATGGCGGAGTACGACCGGCACACGCCCGACAAGCCGCAATCCGGTTACGTGACCCTCAAGACCAACGTGAGCAGCGCCCATTACTGGGCGGTGGCCAACGGCGCCGGGATCGGCTGGCTGCCCACTTACGCGGCGGCGATCGGCGCGCGGCTGGTGCCGATCGACGGACTTGTCCAGATCGGCCTCGACATCTGGCTGACCTATCACCCGGATGCCGAGCGGATCGACCGCGTCCGCCAGGCGATCAACTGGATCCGCACCAGCTTCGATCCGGTGCGCTATCCGTGGTTTCGCGACGCCTTCATCCATCCCCGGGACCTCCCGGCGACGCTGAAGGGCGGGACCATGCCCGAGCTGTTCGCCGGATTCGCCGGGATGGAGCGGTAGCGGGCTGCCGCATCCTTGACCGCGCATCGCGCATGATCCTTGCTCCCGCGGCCGCAACGACGAGGTTTGCCGTGCTGCTGACGCCCCGTGAGAAGGACAAGCTGCTGATCGCCATGGCCGCGCAGGTCGCGCGGAACCGTCTGGCCCGCGGCGTGAAGCTCAACCATCCGGAGGCGGTGGCGCTGATCACCGACTTCGTCGTCGAGGGCGCGCGCGACGGCCGGACCGTCGCCGAACTGATGCGAGCCGGCGGCACCGTCCTCACGGCCGATCAGGTGATGGAGGGCGTGGCCGAGATGATCCCCGACATCCAGGTCGAAGCCACCTTCCCGGACGGCACGAAGCTGGTGACCGTTCACCACCCGATCCGGGGGGCGGCCTCCCGCGACAGGCCGGGTGCGGTGACGACCTTGCCCGGCGAGATCGTCTTCAACGCGGACGCGGAGCGCACCGTCCTCGAGGTCGCCAACACCGGTGACCGGCCGATCCAGGTCGGCTCGCACTACCACTTCTACGAGGTCAATCCGGGCCTTGTGTTCGAGCGCGAGCAGGCCCGCGGCAAGCGCCTCGACATCGCGCCCGGCACCGCGGTGCGCTTCGAGCCGGGATCGACCCGGGCAGTCACGCTCGTGCCGCTTGCCGGAGGCCGCACCGTCTACGGGTTCCGAGGCGATGTGATGGGTAAGCTCTGACCATGTCCAACGCCCCGAAGCCCGCGAGCCTTCCCCGCGCAGCCTACGCCGACATGTTCGGACCGACGGTCGGGGACCGCATCCGCCTGGCCGACACCAGCCTGGAGATCACGGTCGAGCGCGATCTCACCAGCTACGGCGAGGAGGTGAAGTTCGGCGGCGGCAAGGTCATCCGCGACGGGATGGGCCAGAGCCAGGTCACCAATGCCGGGGGGGCCGTCGACACGGTGATCACCAACGCCGTGGTGCTCGACCATTGGGGCATCGTGAAATGCGATGTCGGCATCGTCCGCGGCCGGATCTTCAAGCTCGGCAAGGCCGGCAATCCGGACGTGCAGCCCGGAGTCGACATCGTGGTCGGCCCCGGGACCGAAGTCATCGCCGGCGAGGGCAAGATCCTGACGGCCGGCGGCTTCGACAGCCACATTCACTTCATCTGCCCGCAGCAGATCGAGGAGGCGCTCTGCTCGGGCATCACAACGATGCTCGGCGGCGGCACCGGGCCGGCGCACGGCACCTTCGCCACCACCTGCACGCCCGGACCCTGGCACATCGCGCGGATGATCGAGGCGGCGGACGCCTTCCCCATGAACCTCGCCTTCGCCGGCAAGGGCAACGCGTCGAGGCCCGAGAGCCTCGTCGAGATGGTGCGGGCCGGCGCCTGTGCGCTGAAGCTGCACGAGGATTGGGGTACGACGCCCGCGGCGATCGACACCTGCCTGTCGGTGGCGGATGCCCACGACATCCAGATCATGATCCACACCGACACGCTCAACGAATCGGGCTTCGTCGAGGACACGATCGCGGCCTTCAAGGGCCGCACCATCCACGCGTTCCACACCGAGGGCGCCGGGGGCGGCCACGCGCCCGACATCATCAAGGTAGCGGGTCTGCCGAACGTCCTGCCCTCCTCCACGAACCCGACCCGGCCCTACACGCGCAACACGATCGACGAGCATCTCGACATGCTCATGGTCTGCCACCACCTCGACCCGTCGATCCCCGAGGATCTCGCCTTCGCGGAGAGCCGGATCCGCCGCGAGACCATCGCGGCCGAGGACATCCTGCACGATATCGGCGCGCTCTCGATGATGTCGTCCGACAGCCAAGCCATGGGCCGGGTCGGCGAGGTCGTGATCCGCACCTGGCAGACCGCCGACAAGATGAAGCGCCAGCGCGGGGCCCTTGCGGGCGACACCTCGGGCACCGACAACCTGCGGGCGCGCCGCTACGTCGCCAAGTACACGATCAACCCGGCGATCGCGCACGGGATCTCGCGGCACGTCGGGTCCGTCGAGCCCGGCAAGCTCGCCGATCTCGTGCTCTGGACGCCGGCCTTCTTCGGGGTGAAGCCCGACCTGATCCTGAAGGGCGGCAGCATCGCGGCCGCGCCTATGGGCGATCCGAACGCCTCGATCCCGACGCCGCAGCCGGTGCATTACCGTCCGATGTTCGGCGCCTACGGCCGGGTGCCCTTCGCCACCGCCCTCACCTTCGTGTCCCGGGCGGCCATCGAGGACGGGCTGCGGAACCGGCTGGGCGTGCAGAAGGAACTGGTTGCGGTGGAGAACGTGCGGGGCGGAATCTCGAAGAAGAGCATGGTGCTCAACGACGCAACCCCGGTGATCGAGGTCGATCCCGAGACCTACGACGTCCGCGCCGACGGGGAGCTTCTGGTCTGCGAGCCCGCCGAGGTGCTGCCGATGGCGCAGCGCTACTTCCTGTTCTGAAACGGGATGGGGTGGCTGACGCCAGGGCCGCGATGCCGAAGGCTGCGCAGCGCGCGGACACGAGCGACCTCTTCACCCAGGCTTCGGAGACGATCGGTGTTCGATCGACCCCGGTCACCGAACAGACGGCACAGATCATGATTCGCGCCACCCGTATCCTTCGCCGGGACGCGCTCTCGGGCGGCGAGATCGTCGACCGCGTCGTTCTCGATCACGGCGACCGTCATCGCCGCCGCGTCGCCATGCGCGGGAGCGGCGGACTGGACTTCCTGCTCGATCTGCCGGAACCGGCCGTGCTTGAGGATGGCGATGCGCTGGTCCTTCAAGACGGCCGCCTCGTCTGGGTCGAGGCGGCGTCGGAACGCCTCCTGGAGATCCGCGCGCCGAGCGAGCACGCGCTTAAGCGCCTGATCTGGCACATCGGCAACCGGCACATCCCGGCTGAGATCGACGCCGACGCGGTCTGGATCGCGGACGATCACGTGCTCGCCGAGATGGTGCGTGGGCTCGGTGGCACGGTCGAGCCGGTGATTCGCCCGTTCCGGCCCGAGGGCGGGGCCTACGCGGGTGGTTCGGCGCAAGCGCACGCGCATGGCGGCCATCACCATCACCATGTCGCCGACTGAGGCCCTCGACGCCCTCCGCCTGATGGCGTGGCTGTCGCCGGGGTATCCGGTCGGCGCCTACGCGTACTCGCACGGCCTGGAATGGGCGGTCGAAGCCGGTGACGTGCGCGACGAGGCGAGCCTCGCGGACTGGATCGGCGACGTCTGCGAGCGCGGCGCGCTGCGCAACGACCTGATCCTGGCGGCCGAGGCCCATCGGGCGGCGATGTGCGGCAGCGACGCGATCCGCGCCGTCAACGACCTCGCCCTCGCCCTCGCGCCGTCGCGCGAGTTGCACCTCGAGACGAGCCAGCAGGGTCGGAGCTTCCTCGACGCCACCCTCGGCGCATGGCCCTGCGCGCCGCTCTCAAGCCTGACCGAGCACCTTCCGGGCCCCGTCGCCTATCCGGTCGCGGTCGGGCTGGCCGCCGGGGCTCACCGCATGGTGCTGGCACCCGTCCTCGCCGCTTACGGTCTCGCCTTCCTGCAGAACCTTGTCTCTGCGGCGCTGCGGGCGGCGCCGGTGGGACAGGCCGCCGGCACGCGGGTGGTCGCCGCCCTCGCCCCGCGCATCGCCCGCCTCGCCGACGCGGCTGCCGGTGCGGGTCTCGACGCCCTGGGAGCCGCCACCTTCCGCCTGGATCTCGGCTCCTTCCGGCACGAGACCCAGTATTCCCGCATCTTCCGATCGTGAGACCGCAGCATGACCTCTTCGAACGGCCCTCTCCGCGTCGGCATCGGCGGTCCTGTCGGATCCGGCAAGACAGCCCTCATGGAGCAGCTCTGCAAGCGCTTCCGAGATCGCTACGAGATCTGCGCGATCACCAACGACATCTACACCAAGGAGGATGCGCGGATCCTGACGGTGGCCGGCGCCCTGCCGGAGGAGCGCATCCTGGGGGTCGAGACGGGCGGCTGCCCGCATACCGCGATCCGAGAGGACGCTTCCATCAATCTCGCGGCGGTGGCGGAGATGAGCCGCCGCTTTCCCAAGCTCGACTTGGTGCTGATCGAATCCGGCGGCGACAACCTCGCGGCGACGTTCTCGCCGGAACTCGCCGACATCACGCTCTACGTGATCGACGTGGCCGGGGGCGAGAAGATCCCCCGCAAGGGCGGACCGGGCATCACCCGGTCGGACCTGCTGATCGTCAACAAGACCGACCTCGCGCCGCTGGTCGGCGCCGACCTGTCCGTCATGGAGGCGGACACGAAGCGGATGCGCGGGGCGCGGCCCTACGTGTTCGCATCCCTGCGCGGGGGTGCTGGCGCGGACGATGTGGCGCGCTTTGTCGAGGAGGCGGGCGGCCTCGGCCGCTGATCCGGCGCGGGGGGCTCGGCGTCAGCGCCCGGCTTCGGCGGACCGCGACCGCGCGGCCGCAACCGACGGCACTCCCATCAGTCGGTCGAGGCGGCTCATCCGCGCGCTGAAATCGTTCATGGCGTTCTGGCGCGCCTGGATGGCAGCGCTCGGCTGCGGCTTGGCCGGCATCCGTGCCGAGCGGGCCTCCGCCGCCGAGGCGGCCAGGATCGCCGCCAGGGAGACGATGGTCAGAGAGCGTGTCATGACGGCGATCCCTCGCGAATCCGCCGGATCGACCGGCGAAACGTGTGCGAGATTATGTCCGCGCTGAGCTTGGCCGTGTGCGTCGCCGCACAGAGCGGGACCGGCGTCAGCCCGGCCCGCGACGGGCCGTCAGCCAGGAGGCCAGCAGCACGGCCGCACTGACGAGCGCGATCAGCAAGGTCGAGGCGGCGTTGATCTCGGGATTCACCCCGAGCCGGACCTGACTGTAGAGGCGCATCGGCAGCGTGGTGGAGCCCGGCCCCGAGACGAAGCTGGCGATCACCAAGTCGTCCAGCGACAGGCTGAAGGCGAGGAGCGCGCCGGCCACCACGGCGGGCGCCAGCAGCGGCAGCGTCACGGTGGTGAGCACGCGCCAGGGCGGCGCGCCGAGGTCGGCCGCCGCCTCTTCAAGGGAGCGATCGAGACCGCGAAGGCGCGCCGCCACGACCACCGCCACGAACCCGGTGCAGAAGGTGGCGTGCGCGATGACGATGGTGACGAGGCCCCGATCGAGGCCGACGCCGATGAACATCAAGAGGAGCGACAGGCCGATCATCACCTCCGGCATCACGATCGGCCCGAGGATCAGTCCGGCGAACAGCGGGCGCCCGCGGAAGCGTCCGTGCCGCTCCAGCACCAGCGCTGCCAGCGTGCCGAGCACCGTGGCGATGCCGCTCGCCAGCACGGCCACCTTGAACGAGACCCAGGCGGCGGCCATCAGCGGCGCGTCCGACATCAGCGTGCCGTACCAGCGCGTCGAGAACCCGCCCCAGACCGTGACCAGCGGCGAGGCGTTGAACGAGTAGGCGACCAGCACGAGGATCGGCGCGTAGAGGAAGCCGAGCCCGGCCACCAGGGCGGTGCGGGTCACCCAGGTCACGGCCGTCCGTCCCCCGCCTCGCCGACGCGCAGGCTGTCGCGGAACAGCACCACCGGCCCGACGATGATGGCGAGGATCAGGACGGCGACCGCCGATGCGAGCGGCCAGTCACGGTTCGAGAAGAACTCGGTCCAGAGCACCCGGCCGAGCATCAGGGTCTCCGAGCCTCCGAGCAGGTCCGGTATCACGAACTCGCCGACCATCGGGATGAAGCACAGGCCTGCGCCAGCCAGGATCCCGGGCAGGCTGAGGGGGAGGGTCACGCTCCAGAACACGCGGGTGGGCGACGCGCCGAGGTCGGCCGCCGCCTCCCGCAGGCTCGGATCCAGGCGGCTCATCACGGCGTAGAGCGGAAGCACCATGAAGGGCAGGTACGCGTAGACGAGGCCGACGAGGATGGCGGCCTCGGTGTTGAGGATGGTCAGCGGCTCGAAGATCAGGCCGGCCCGCAGCAGGATCAGGTTGAGCAGTCCCTCGGGCTTCAGGATCGCGATCCAGGCGTAGATCCGGATCAGGAAGCTCGTCCAGAACGGCACGACGACGAGGGCGACGAGGAGCGGCTGCCAGCGAACCGGCGCCCGGGCCAGGGCGTAGGCGAGCGGGGTACCGAGCGCCACGAGGATGAGGCTTGCCACGGCCGCGTAGGTCAGCGAGCCGAGGGCGGCGTCGCGGTACAGCGGGTCGGCGTAGAGCGTCGCGTAATTGTCGAAGTCCAGGCCTTCGAGAAAGGCCGACCAGCCGTCCAGGCCGGCGCGCCAATCGAGCACCGGTAGGTAGGGCGGGATCGCCGTGGCCGGCTCCGACAGGCTGATCTTCAGCGTAATCGCGAACGGCACGAAGAAGAACGCCGACAGCCACACGAACGGCGGCAGCCGCACCAGACGGTCGAAGCCTCTGCCGAATCTGGCGCGGCTCATGGAGCACCGTTCGGCTTGGGGACACCGAAGGACGGGGAGCCGCGCGTCGCGCGGCGTCCGCGGATCTGCGGCAGGGTGTGGCTACCGGGGTGCGACCTGCGTCCCCTTCCCTCGGGCAGAGGATGGGGATGAGGGTCCGGTCGAGGGGCGAGGAGTCCCGGGATGAGGCGCGCCGTCCCGCCGCGTACAGGCCGTGCATTCCCCGGGGTTTTCTCCCGCACCGGCGAGGAGGCGCGCGCGCCCACGGGCACGGGTCCCAGCGTCGCTGCGATCGATCGGGCCGCACGCGCGACGGACCTCATATCCGCAATGCGCTCGCGGGCGATGCGACACGTACGGGGCGCGAGCGCCCTCATGCCGGCAGGATCACCGCGGCCTCGGGCGCGAAGCCGACATGCGTCCAGGACCCCACGGGCGCGTCCGCGTCGGCGGGTCGACCGCTCGCGCGCAGGATCGATCCGTCGGGCAGCCGCAGGGTGCGACGCACACGGTCGCCCAGGAACGTCGCGTCGGCGACGACGACGGGGAGCCCGTCGGCTCCGAGGACCAGATCCTCCGGACGCACCGCGACCAGGACCGGGGCACCCTCGGCCAGTTGCGTCGCCGCCGCGCCCCGCACGTCGCCGTGGGGCGTCCGAACGGGGCGCTCGCCGCCCGACCCCTCGGATCCCAGGCGGCCGGGGATGAAGTTCACGTCGCCGAGCAGCCCGGCCACGAAGCGGCTGGCCGGACGCCGGTAGAGCACCTCCGGCTTCCCGACTTGCACGAGGCGACCCCCCTCCATGACGCCGATCCGGTCGGCCAGCATCATCGCTTCCTCGGGATCATGCGTGACGACCACGAAGGCGGTGCCGAGCCGGCGCTGCACGGCGCGCAGTTCGCCCTGCGTCTCCTCCCGCAGGCCACGATCCAGGGCGCCCAGCGGCTCGTCGAGGAGCAGCAGCTTCGGCTCGCGGGCGAGCGCCCGGGCCAGGGCCACCCGCTGCCGCTGCCCGCCCGAGAGCGTGTCGGGCCGGCGGTCGCCGAAGCCGTCGAGGCGGACCAGCCGCAGGAGGTCCGCCACCCGGGCGGCGGCGGCGACCCGGCCGATGCCCTTGAGGCCGTAGCCGACATTGGACGCCACGCTCATGTGGGGGAACAGGGCGTAGGACTGGAACATCATGTTGACCGGCCGCCGGTGCGGCGGCAGCGCCGTGAGGTTCTCGTCGCCGAGCCGGATGTGCCCCGAACTCGGCACCTCGAACCCGGCGATCATGCGCAGGAGTGTACTCTTGCCGCAGCCGGACGGTCCCAGCAGGCAGAAGAACTCGTCGGGCTCCAGATCCAGCGTCACCGCGTCGACGGCGCGGTGCGTGCCGTAAAGCTTGGTCAGATCCTCAAGCCGCAGGCGCGGTGCCGGCGTGCCGGGCAAGGATCAGGAATCCTCGCGCAGCGCCTCGGCCACGCGCGCTTCCAGCAGGTCCGGCCGGCGCAGAACCAGCGCGCCACGGGTGCGGTCGACCAGCCCCTCGGCCGCCATCGCGGTGAATTCCCGTGTGACCTGCTCACGTCGGCAGCCGATCCGGGCCGCGAGGACGTGATGATAGGGCGGCGGCGAGACGACCCGCTCGCCCGAGGCGCCGGTGCGCGGCACCGACAGGCGCAGGAGCTCGGCGTAGAGCCTGTGCTTGAGGTCGAGCAGCGCGTGCTCCATCAACCGGGTGTTCAGCTCGCGCACGCGCTTGGCGAGCAGCCGGAACAGCCGGTCGGCGATCGCCTCGGACGCGAAGACGATCTGCCGGAACACCGCGGCGGGGACCACGCAGACCTCGCCGCGGGTGAGCGCCGTAACGTTGGCCGAGCGGCCGATCCCGTCGATGGCGGCGAGTTCGCCGAAGAAGGCGCCGCCGCGCATCTCGCCGAGGATCACCTCCTTGCCCGACTGCGTGCGGTTCAGGATGCGCACCTCCCCGGAGGCGATGAAGTAGACGTCCGTAGAGATGTCGTCGAAGTCGACGAGGACTTCATTCTCATCGACCCGGCGCCAGTGGCAGCGGGACTCGTAGGGGCTCAGCTCGATGCCCGGATCCTTGAAGAACGGTATCGTGCCCAGCCGCGCCATCGAACGTGTTCCCTCAACTCCGGCCTCCATCCCTGCCCTGACGGGTGCCGGCCAACGGATCAGGGGACGGGAGCAGCCCGCACGGTGAAGCTGACCAGCGCCGCAGCGCTGCTTGACCGGTCGGGCGGGCGCGATCGTGACGGGCGCGGGCAGAGCGGTCAAGCCGCGCTCCGTTGAACAGGAGTTTATTAGCGTGGATCAGGAACCAGGGTTATTTTCCGCCGCCGCGTGGGGGCGCGGCAGCGATGTTTCACGAGATCAGAGTCCCGCGCGACGCTTCCTGTGCCGCCGCACCGCCACGTCGCCCACAGGCCACCCTCGCGGCTTCGTTCGAGCGGTCCGGGCACAGTCTCCATTCCGGACGCCACGCCACTGTTCGTGTCAGCCCGGCGCCTTCGGGACACGGCATCATCTTCCGTCGCCGCCTCAAGGACGGCCGCTGCGTCGACGTGCCCGCGCTCTGGCCCTACCGTGAACCGCAGCCGCTCTCGTCGGCGATCCGGCGCGAGGGCGTCTTCGTCCGGACCATCGAACACCTGATGGCGTCCCTGAGCGCCCTGCGGATCGACAACGCGCTGGCCGAGATCGACGCCGACGAGCTGCCGATCTTCGACGGGAGCGCCACGCCGTGGTGCCAGGCGATCCGGTCCGCCGGGCGGATCGAGCAGGCGGCACCCTGCCGCGTCATCCGGGTCCGCCGCGCCGTCACGGTCGAGTGCGGTCAGCGCCGCCTGTGGATCGAACCCGGCCCCGGGCTGCACCTGACGGGCCATGTCGCCCTCGCGTATTTCGGCGCGATCGACTGGTCGGGTAGCCTCAGCCCGGAGACCTTCGAGCGCGAGATCGCGCCTTCGCGCAGCTTCGGCCGATTCGGCCGGGCGATGGCCGGGCGTGCCTACGGGTGCCTCACCCGGAAGAGCTTCCTGCAGGGGGTGTCGCCGCGCTCGGCGGCGCTGCTGGTGCGCGGCCGTGTCCTCGGCGGGATGCGGGTTCCGGGCGAGCCGGTGCGCCACCGCATCCTCGATCTCGTCGGCGATCTCGCCCTGGCAGGTCACCCGATCGAGGGACGGATCACCGCCCTGCATACCGGGCACGAGCTGAACCACGCCCTGGTGGCGGCGCTGATGCGGGACGAAGCGGCGTGGGACCTGACCTGAGACGAACCGTGCCGGATCAGGCGGATGCCCGCACGGGCGTCTCGCAGGCCGTCGCGACGCCGCCGAAGGCGCGCACGAGGTCGACGTCGAGCTTCGCGTCCATCCCCTCCAGGACCGCGAAGGCTTCATGAGCCGGTTTCGGCCTCTTGTAGGGCCGCTCCTCGATCAGCGCCGCGAAGATGTCGCAGATCGTGATCAGACGGACGAGGTCCGGGATCTCCCGACCGTGGAGCCGGTCCGGATAGCCGGTGCCGTCGAGGTATTCGTGGTGCGAGCGGACCACCGCCAGCGTCAGCGTGTCGTAGCCGCCTGCGAGGAGCATGTCGTACCCGAGCGCCGGGTGACGGCTCATCTCGACCCGCTCCTCCGGCGTCAGCGGCGCCGGCTTGTTCAGGATGGCGAGGGAGATCTTGGCCTTGCCGATATCGTGGAGCAGCGCGCCCTTGATCAGGTGGTTCGAATCCACCTCGTTCAGGCCCAGCTGCCGCGCGAAGGCAGCGGCCAGACCGGCGACGCTCAGGCAGTGCCGGTGGGTCACGTCATCGAAGTTGGCGACGACGGTGAGCCAATCCCGAATCTTCGCCTCGCGGACGGCGCGGTTCACCAGCACGGCGCCGGACTCGACGATCGCGGGCTCGGGCATCCGATCCGGACGGAAGATGGCCGCGAAGGCTTGGCGCGCGCCGTCGACCTGATCCCGCAGCAGGGAACCGCGCGCGACGCCGGCCGCCCTGGCCGGTCCGGGGCTTCCGGTCAAAGCGGCGACCGCGTTGAGCAGCATGGCACCCGCCACAGACGCCGGCAGGACCCGAGTCGCCCCGAGGGCCGTCGCCTGGATCTCACCGCGGCCCAGATTGCCGTGGATCAGGGCGAGGAACGGCGTGCCGGCGCCCCGCGCGACGGCGAGCGCCTGGCGCAGGCGACGCACGGATTCGGAGGTCAGCGCGCTGACGTCGCTGATGATCAGCGAGGATCCGCTGGGCGGCACGGCATCGCCGTAGAGATCGTGGAGCGTCACGCTTCCGCCGGCGCCGAGGTTGCGCGCGAGGCGCTCGCCGCGGCTGGTATCGTCGGTGAGGATCAGGGTCCGGCCCAAGATTTCGCTCCCGTCGTCCGCTCCCTCCCGAGCGTACGATGACCGCAGGCTGCGCCGCGCCGCTCGCGCGACGCGTCACCACGCAATACTGATCCGCCTGCCTTCGCGATCGTACCGGCAGAGCGGCCGGTGCCTTCATTCGCAGGCTAGTCGGCAGATACTGACGCAGCTTTGATGCGAAACCGTTAAAATGTCGGCGGTTGAGCGACTTTCAGGACGGGCAATAGGGCCCGGGACTGTTCCTGTGCTTGCGGACGAACGCGCGGGCCCTGCGCGCCGGCAGGGCGCTTGCCTCGCCGCGTCCGGACCGCCAGAACGCCGCCATGCTCCGCGTCAACGACCTCACCTACCGCATCGGCGACCGCCTGATCCTCGACGCGGCGAACTTCACGATCCCGGAGGGAGCCCGTGTCGGGCTCGTCGGCCGGAACGGCGCGGGCAAGACCACGCTGTTCAAGGCCATCCTGGGCGATCTGCCGGTGGATGCGAAGTCGATCGGGCTGCCCAAGGGCATGCGAATCGGCGCCGTCGCGCAGGAGGCTCCCGCAGGTCCCAAGACCCTGCACACCGTCGTGCTGGCCGCCGACACCGAACGCACCCGCCTGATCGCGGAGGCCGAGCACGCGGACGGCCTGCGCCGGGCCGAGATCGAGACCCGGCTCGTGGATATCGGTGCGCATTCGGCGCCCGCCCGCGCCGCCGCGATCCTGCACGGGCTGGGCTTCGACGCGGCCGCCCAGGCGCGGCCCTGCGCGGACTTCTCCGGCGGTTGGCGGATGCGGGTGGCGCTCGCCGCGGTGCTCTTCTCCGAGCCCGACCTGCTGCTCCTCGACGAGCCGACCAACTACCTCGACATCGAGGGCACGCTCTGGCTCTACGACTACCTGGAGCGTTACCCGCGCACCGCGATCATCATCAGCCACGACCGCGACCTTTTGGATACCAGCGTCGACCACATCCTCCATCTCGACCGGGGAAAGCTGACAATCTATCGCGGCGGCTACACGAGCTTCGCCAAGCAGCTCTCCGAGAAGCGCGTCCTTCAGGCCAAGGCGAAGGCCAAGCAGGATGTCGAACGGGCGCATCTCCAGAGCTTCATCGACCGGTTCAAGGCCAAGGCCACCAAGGCGCGCCAGGCGCAGTCGCGCATGAAGCGGCTCGCCAAGATGGAGCCGATCGCGGCCCTCATCGAGGACGACGTGCCGGTGATCCATCTGCCGAGCCCGGAGAAGCCGCTATCGCCGCCGATCGTCGCCATGGAGCGGGTGAAGGCCGGCTACGGTGACCGGATCGTGCTCACCGGCCTCGATCTGAGCCTCGCCCCCGACGACCGGGTCGCGCTGCTGGGGGCCAACGGCAACGGCAAGTCGACCTTCTGCAAGCTGATCGGCGGTCGGCTCGGGCCGCTCGCAGGCGAGGTCAAAAGGTCGTCCAAGATGGAGGTGGCGTATTTCGCCCAGCACCAGCTCGACGAGTTGCGTCCCGCCGAGAGCGCTTACGCGCATGTCCGGACCCTGATGCCGGACGTGCCCGAGGCGAAGGTGCGCTCGGCCACCGCCCGGCTGGGCTTCGGCGCCAACAAGTCCGACACGCCGGTGGAGAAGCTGTCGGGCGGCGAGAAGGCGCGGCTGCTGATGGGCCTCGCGGCCTTCCACGGGCCGCACCTCCTGATCCTCGACGAGCCGACCAACCACCTCGACATCGAGAGCCGGCAGGCCCTCGTGGAGGCGATCAACGACTACGAGGGTGCGGTGATCCTGGTCTCCCACGACCGTTTCCTGGTGGAGGCCTGCGCCGACCGGCTGTGGCTGGTCGCTGACGGCACGGTGAAGACCTTCGACGGCGATATGGACGATTACCGGCGGTTCGTCCTGTCGGGCCCGGAGCGCGAGGTGGAGCGCGACGCCGAATCCTCCGGCGGCCAGAAGGCCGAGGCGCGCCGTGCCGGCGTCGAGCGGCGCGCGGCCCTGGCGCCGCTCCGGAAGCGGCTGGAAGCGATCGAGGCGCGGATGGCGAAGCTGACCGCCGCGATCCAGAAGATCGACGCCGCCCTGGAGGACGGGTCCGCCTTCCGCGAGAACGCCGCCAAGGCCGGCGAGATCGCCAAGATGCGGTCGGATGCGGCGAGTGCGCTCGCGGCCGCCGAGGAAGAGTGGCTGACCGTGAGCGCGGAGATCGAGGCGGCGTAACGCCGGAGCGTCGCGATCCCTCGAGCCCGGGCACTCGTTGCGGGCGCAGCAGCGCCTCAGACGGAGCTTTCGAGGGCGCGCTCCAGAATGTCGAGCCCGAGATCGAGTTCCGCGTCCGAGGCCGTCAACGGCGGCGCGATGCGGAACACGCCGCCCATGTCCGGGAGCTGGACGATGTTCATGCTGAGCCCGAGTTCGAGGCAGCGGCGGGTGACGGCGTCGCCGAGGTCCGGGGCGGGTACCTTGGTGGCCCGGTCGGCGACGATCTCGACACCCTGCAGCAAACCCCGCCCGCGCACGTCGCCGATGCAGGCGAAGCGCTGCTGGAGCGCGCGAAGCCGCGCCGCGAGCCGCGCGCCCGCCGTCGCCGCCCGGGCGACGAGCCCGTCGCGCGCGACGATTTCCAGTACCTTGAGGCCGACCGCCGCGGGGAGCGGATCGGAGACGTGCGTGGTGTAGAACAGGAACCCGCGGGCGTGACAGAGATCCTCGATCGCCGCGGTGGTCATGACCGCCGCCAGGGGCAGCCCCGCACCCAAGGTCTTCGAGAGCGTGAGGATGTCGGGCACAACGCCGTCCCGCTCGCAGGCGAACATGAGGCCGGTGCGGCCGATGCCCGTCTGCGCCTCGTCGAGAATCAGCAGCATGCCGCGCTCCACGCATTTGCGCTTCAGCGCCGCGAGGTAGCCGGGCGGCAGATCGAGGATGCCGCCCGAGCTGAGGATCGGCTCGGCCAGGAAGGCCGCGAGGTTGCCGGTGCTCTGCCGGTCCACCAAAGCGAAGGCGTAGTCCAGTTCGCCCTGCCAATCGGCCGCGCCGTCGCGCTCGAAGGCCGGCCGGTAGGCGTTCGGCGCCGGGATCGCGAAGGACCCGACCTGCGCGGGACCGTAGCCCTTGCGGCCGGCGCTGTAGGTCGCCGCGGCGGCTCCGGCCGTCATGCCATGCCAGGACTGGGCGAAGCCCACCACCTCCCAGCCGCCGGTCGCGAGCTTGGCCATGCGCAGGGCGGCCTCGTTGGCCTCAGCCCCCGTCGTGAGCAGCAGCGTCCGTTCGAGGCCGCCCGGAGCGATCCCGGCCAGCTCCGTCGCCAGATCGACAACCGGTCGGCTCAACATGCCGCTGAACAGATGATCGAGCGTCCGCGCGTGATCGGCCACCACGGCGGCGATCTCCGGGTGGCCATGGCCCAGGATGGCGCTCATCTGCCCGGAGGTGAAGTCGAGGATCTTCCGTCCGTCGGCATCGATGACGAAGCTGCCTTCGGCCCGCTCGATGATGACCGGTGCGAAGGTGCCGCCGTAGCGCACCAAGTGCCGGCGGGCCCGGGTCCAGAGGTCCGGGTCGGCGTTCCGCGTCATGGTCGATCCTGCTCTCGTGCTCGGCGGGATCATGGTAGGAGCGGCCGGATCGCCGGAGAAGCTTATAGTTCTGAACGGAGGGTTCAGGGATCCTGATGGCTCGAACGCTCGACGTCGATCTGTTGCGGAGCTTCGCCGTCGTCGCGGAGACGGCGGCGCTCAGCCGGGCCGCAGAGCGCGTCGGCCGGAGCCAGGCCGCCCTCAGCATGCAGATGAAACGGCTCGAAGAGCTCGTCGGCCGGCCGCTGCTGACCCGAACGGGACGCGGCGTCCTCCTCACCGTCCAGGGCGAGCGCCTGCTGGTCCACGCGCGCCGCATCCTCGCTTCGCATGACGACGCTCTGGCCGAGTTCTCGGGCGGGACATTGAGCGGCTCCCTCCGGTTCGGATGCCCGGACGATTACGCCCAAGCATTCCTGCCGACTCTCCTGCGCGGCTTCGCGCAGCATCATCCGGCCGCGGCGATCGAGGTGGTCTGCGCCGCGACACCGCGCCTGGAGGGACGGCTCGAGCGCGGCGGCCTCGACCTCGCCCTCGTCTCCGTGCCGATCGCGGTGGAGCGCGCGATCCTGCGGCGGGAGGAACTCGTCTGGGTCTTACCTAAGGGCGGGACGGTCACGCGACCGGACCCGCTGCCGCTGGCCTTGGGCGACCCCGACACCCTCGATCACCGTGCCGCCCTCGCCGCGCTGGACGGGGCCGGGCGGGCCTACCGGATCGCCTACGCGAGCGCCAGCCTGTCGGGGCTGCTGGCGGTGGTGCGCTCCGGCCAGGCGGTGGCGGTGCTGACCCGCTCGGCGGTCCCACCGGACCTGCGGATCCAGGGCCGTGGGAGCGGGCTGCCGTCCCTCCCGCGGATCGGACTGACGCTCCGTCTGGACGAGCGCCACGCCTCGCCGCTGACGCGTGCCTTCGCCGCCCACCTGCGTACCGTGCTTCCGGCACTCTGAGGCAAACGGCGAGCGGGCGCCTCCGTGAGAGCGGCTGCGCCCGCGACGACGATCACCTAGTCCGGGTCCGCCTCTTTCGGCCAGAACAGCAGGATGTCATCGTCGTCGATGTTGATCCAGTTGATCTTCGTACCCGGATGGTCGTCGCTGAAAGCCTTGAACTTCTCACTGTTGCAGAGAAGGTAGATATCCGTCTGCCGTCCGTTGAACCCGGCCTCCTTCGCGGCCTCGGCGAGCGCCGACTTGACGTGCGTGTCCGAGACCTGAAGACCACGGAACTTCCGGCCCGCGATATCCGGGAACGCCGCGCTCCACGCCGCCATCACCCGCGGGTTGTCGTATCGGACGGTCAGATCGGCGCCGACCTTCCGGAATACGACGGGCTGCAGCCGGACATCCTCGTTCCAGTTCCGATTCGCGGCGCTGACCGACTTCGTGGGCTCCGTCGTGATGATCGGTGTCGCCGTCACGGCCGTGGCGATCACCGCGTCGGCAGCTTGAGCGCCGTGCCCGTATCGCGTGCCGAATTCCGCAGTCTGGACTGCCTGCGTCCTGCTCTGCGCGAGTGACAGCACGGCGTCGGCCGCGACCGGCGACAGCGTGTAGATCGACCGCGGATCGAGCCCCGCCGCGACCGGCGTTTCGAGTTCCTTCGCCACCGTGAGTGAAGCCGCGTCGGCCGCTTGCGCTTTCTGCGTCGCCGCGGAGATCGCGGCCATCGACGGTATGTGGTCCATTGCGACCCCTCCTCCTGCCCAAACCCACCCCGGCTTCGCTGACAGAACACTACGATCGCTGATGGGACGATATCTCAACTGTACTTGCTGCATTCTTGGCGATCGGCCCCTCAAACAGGAACCTTGGAATTGCGGGGACGCCGATACCGACGATTGCCCAGGCCGGATCGCCAACAAGAACGATCGGGCCAGTGGACGCTCTGATCGCGTCCGCCGTCGCCTCACGCCCATGCAGCGTCACAAACGGATCGAAACCCATCGACCCGACGTGCCGATTCTGGATCGTCTACACGCAACCCGGTAGGCACAGACATGAAACCTGTAAGGCCCCGACACTTCGCGGACGGAGGCGAGTCACCTCGCTCGACGGGCACCCGGCGGTCGTCATGCCCGGAGGTGCGCGATTCTTGAGCTTCATGCTCTGCGATGTCGAATGTGCGCGCCACAGGATATCCCTGTCAATGGCAGATCATCCCAGCTCAAATGTTGTCCCAGGCAAGATCCCTCAACCCAATCCGCATAAAGTATGTATTACCACATCCTGGATTTACTAGATTACGCCTCAACATCATTCTACAATATCTTCAATCCGTCTCTTAAAATCGACCGCATTGCCATTTGCGCCCTTTGGCGTCGACACGGCTGGTCGACAAATCACGGTGCGGGAGCCATCCGCGGCGTCCTCCGACGGGGACGGGAGCGACGACGGCGGAGGCTTTCCCCCAATGCCCGGTGTCGGCGTGGCCATGGCGGACCGATCCTGGATCGACGGCGCCCCAGGCCGACAGAGCCGTTTGCCCGCGGCCGGCGGACATGCGATTGAAGCCGGATGTTGACCGTCGATAGCCTCTGGCGCGCGCGGCACCGGCTCGCGCAATTCGGAAAGAAGCGGACCGGCTCTCCGCGCATCCTCGTGATCGGCGTGTGTCAGGCCGGCGCGATCGCCAAGGCGATGCGCTACCTGCTGCCCGACGCACACGTGGACTTCGTCTCCGCCTTCACGGCGGCGCGACGCTTCCCGCGACTCGCCGACCTGATGGCGCACGCGGACGGCTACGATCACGTTTTCTCCAGCATCTACCTGCCCCGGTTCAAGGGCGGCGGCACGATCGACACGCTGCGCACCCATCCCAAGGTCCGCCTGATTCCGACCATCGTGTTCGGCGCCTACCATCCCGACCTCGTCCATGTCGGCGTGCAGGATCACGTGACGCTCAACGGCCTGATCTCCGGGCCGATGGGACATTCGCACTCGGCCGTCACGCTCTACGCCTACCTCGCGGGTCTGTCGCAGGCGCAGGCGCTGCGGTTGTTCGCCGAGCCGGTATTCGAGCGCCTCGGCTACTACAATCTCTGGGACGAGTCGGTGGCCTACCTGCGCAGTTTGGGCGTCCAGGCGGGTTATGACCTCGACACGCATCTGACGCGCTGGGCGCGGCGCGGCTGCTTCATGCACTCGATCAACCACACCAAGCTCTACGTGGTCTGCGATCTCACCCGGGGCCTCCTGACCAAAGCCGGCGTGCCCTTCGAGGAATGCGACCTCGACGCCTTCCTGCCGGACGATCTCGGCGGCCAGGGCAGCTGGCCGGTCTATCCCGAGATCGCCCAGCACTACGGCATCCCGGGCAGCGCCCTGTTCTTCAAGGCGGAGACGCGCCGCTCCGGTCCCGCCCGCACCATGAGCCGGGCCGAGTTCGTGGCGGCCTCGTACGCGAACTACGACCGGCGCGCGCGGAACCTGCTGGTCTCCCAGCGCGTGCAGGGCTGGCGCAACGATCCGCCGACCGTGGACTTCCTCCGCGAGGCGGCGGGCCGCGGCGACGCTCCCCTTCGCTCGGCGGCCCAGGTGCCGGCACTCAAAGCCGGGAGCCTCGCCGGTCACGCCTCGTAGGTAACCCGGACTTCGCACGATCGTGCGGGCACTTCCCGGCAGGACCGGCGTTGTCGCCCACCGCCCACAGCGCGGGATTGATGGCGAGGTGTTGCGATGACGTCCCCGTTCCGGCACCGCGCCGGCCGCTCGGCGGCCGCGGCGGCCCTCACGCTCGCCGGCGCGGCGGTCGGCCTCGTCGGCTGGAGCCGGCTCGCCGTGAACCGGCGCATGCCGCTTCCGCCGGCGCTGCCCGGCCGGCACGAGCGGCTCGAGACAGCGCGAGCCGGCGATCTGTCGCTCTACAGCACCGCCGATGCGCAGGGCGTGCCGCTCCTGCTGATCCACTCCATCAACGCCGCGGCCAACGCGTACGAGGTGCGCCCGCTGTACCTGCACTATCGCGGCCTGCGGCCGGTCTACGCCCTCGACCTGCCGGGCTTCGGCTTCTCCGAGCGCTCGCGCCGCCGCTACACCCCCCGGCTGATGGTGGAGGCGATCCACGCCGCCACGGACGAGATCCGGCGCCGCCACGACAACCTGCCGATCGACGCCCTGGCCCTGTCCCTTTCGGCCTCCTTCCTGGCCCGCGCGAGCCTCGAGCGGTCGGACTGCTACCGGAGCCTCGCCCTGATCAGCCCGACCGGCTTCGACGCGAAGCTCTCCGGTGAGGGGCCGCCCGATGGCCATCGCGGGCGGGACTGGCTGCGCGATGCCCTCGACCGGCCGCCCTTCGGCCGGCCCGTGTTCGACGCCCTGGTCACGCGGCCGAGCATGCGCTTCTTCCTTCAGAAGACCTTCGGCTCGCCGCGGATCGACGAGGGCCTGTTCGACTACGATCACGCCTCGGCGCACCAGCCCGGCGCCGAGCATGCCCCGTGGTGCTTCATCGCCGGCCATCTCTTCCCGACCGACACGACGCGGCTCTACGAGCGGCTGCGCCTGCCGGTCTGGATGGTCCACGGCGTGCGCGGCGACTTCGTCGACTACCGCCTGGTACCCCGCGTCGCAGGCCGGGAGAACTGGCGCGTCGAGACCCTGCCGACCGGCGCCTTCCCGCATTTCGAGCAACCGGACGCGGTGACCGCCGGCTACGACGCGTTCCTGGCCGGCATCACGCGCCTGCCACCGGCTCGACCGATGTGATGGATCGCGCGGACGGACTGGCCGATCCCTGCGTCAGCCTGGGCCCGGCGTCTCCGCAGCCGCACCCCTCGTCGACCGGGGGACGCCACCCGGGTGGTCCGGCGTCCGCGTGGATGGGTCAACGCGACGGAGTCGCGTCGCGCTGAGACGACACGGATGCGGCCGGCCGCTCGGCGCATCCATCCGCCGTCGCGGGCCATCCGAATCCAGGCGCGCCCGGAAGCAGTGGACCAGCCGCGACCCGATCCATAAGGTCTGGGCGGCCGCCCGAAGCGGTCCGCGCCCTGGTATCCCATGATCGACCTGACCCTCGAGGCCGCCCGCACCATCGTGGAGACCGCGCTGCGCGAGGCGCGGGCGCGTGGCCTGAAGCCGCTCGCCGTGGTGGTCTACGACGCCCGCGGCGCGCTGAAATCCGTGTCCGTCGAGGACGGGACCTCCCTGCGTCGCGCCGAGATCGCCTGCGGCAAGGCCAACGGAGCACTGGCGCTGGGCCTCGGCTCCCGGGCGATCCACGCCCGCGCAGAGGCGCAGCCCTACTTCGTGGCCGCGGTGACCCACCTCGCCGGCCCCGCTGCCCTCGTGCCGGTGCCGGGCGGCGTCCTCATCCGCGCCGGCGACGGGCGGCTGCTCGGCGCGGTGGGCATCTCCGGTGACACATCCGACAACGACGAGATCTGCGCGGTGGCGGGGATCGAGGCGGCCGGCCTGATGGCGGAGACCGGCGCCTGACAATGCGTCTGCGCCGCCGCGACTGGCTGGCCGGCGCCGCCGCCCTGGCATCGGTCGGTCCGGCCGAGGCGGTCGAGGCAGTCTATCGCCGCGGCAACGACGCCGATCCGGAGACCCTCGATCCGCACCGCTCGTCCACGGTCGCGGAGGCGCACATCCTGCGGGATCTCTGCGACGGCCTGCTCACCTACGACAACTACGGCGCGCTCATCCCGGGCGCCGCGCGACACTGGACCGTCGCGGAGGACGGGGTTACCCTGCTCTTCGACCTGCGGCCGGACGGCCGCTGGTCGAACGGCGAGGCGGTCACGGCCGCGGACTTCGCCTACTCGCTCAGGCGCATCCTCGACCCGGCCACGGGGGCGAAATACGCCGAGGTGCTGTTCCCGATCCGGAATGCCGCCGCCGTCAACCGGGGCGAGAAGCCCGCCACCGCCCTCGGGGTCGCCGCCGAGGCACCGCTTCGGCTGTCCATCACGCTGGAGCAGCCGACCCCGTACATCCTGGAGCTCCTGACCCACCAGACGGCCCTGCCGGTGCATCGCGCGTCGGTGGAGCGTCACGGCGACAGCTTCACCCGCCCCGGCAATCTCGTGACCAACGGACCCTATCGCCTCCGCGACCGGGTTCCGGGCGGCGCCATCAGCCTGCACGCCAACCCGCACCATCCCGAGGCGGCGACGCTGGCGATACGCCGGGTCGACTTCCTGCCCACGCCGGACATGGCCTCGGCCGTGCGCCGCTACGCCGCCGGCGAGATCGACTCCCTCGCCGATCTGCCGGTCGATCAGATCGCCGATCTGCGCCGCCGCTTCGGACCGCAGGTGGTGCTCGGGCCCGGCCTCGGCCTGGCGGCCCTGGTGATCAACACCCGCAAGGCGCCGTTCTCGGACCCGCGCGTCCGGCAGGCGCTCTCGCTGGTCATCGACCGGGAATACCTCGCCGACGGGCTGAACGGCGGGACCATGAGCCCCGCCTATTCGCTGTGCCCACCCGGCCTCGACAATTACCGGACGCCTCCCGAGACCGCGGGGCGGCTCGGCCTGCCGATCGATCACGAGGCGGAGGCGCGCCGCCTGCTCGCCGAGGCGGGCATCGGGCCCGACCGCCCCCTCACCGTGGAGTACCGGTTCAACGTCAGCGACAACAACCGCACCGTCGCCCTGGCCGTCGGCGACATGTGGCGCGACCTCGGGATCGTGACCCGCTACGTCTACACCGATGCCAAGACGCATTTCGCTTATCTGCGCGACGGCGGCGACTTCGACGTGGCACGCTACAGCTGGATCGCGGATTATTCCGATCCGCAGAACTTCCTGTTCCTGCTCCAGAGCGGGAACGTCGGAATGAACGCCGGGCACTGGTCGAACGCCGCCTACGACGACCTGATGGCCCGGGCCGCAGCCGAGCGCGATATCCCCCGGCGGGCGGATCTGCTCTACCAAGCGGAGGCGATCGCGTTGCGCGAATTGCCCTGGATCCCGCTGATGCACTACCGGTCCAAGGCGTTGATCGCGCCGCGGCTGCACGGCTACCACCCGAACCTGCGCAACGCCGCGCCGACCCGGTTCCTGAGGCTCGACGCGTGATCCGCTTCATCCTGCGCCGCCTCGCGCAGGCGCTCCCGACGCTGCTCGCCGTCGTCACCGTCAGCTTCTTCCTGATGCGTCTGGCGCCCGGCGGGCCCTTCGACCTGGAACGCCCGCTGGCGCCCGCCGCCCTGGAGAACCTGCGTCGTGTCTACGGCCTCGACCGTCCCCTGATCGTGCAGTTCGGGAGCTACCTCGCATCCCTGGCACGGGGCGATCTCGGGCCATCCTTCTCGTTCCGCGATCAGAGCGTCCTCGACCTCATCGTCCGGGGGCTGCCGGTGTCGGCGACGCTCGGCGCCCTCGCGCTCGGCCTCGCGGCCCTCCTGGGTGTCGGTCTCGGGATCGCGGCGGCCCTCCGGCGTGGCGGTGCCGTCGACCGGCTCCTGGGTGTCGGTGCGGCCCTGACGCTCTCGCTGCCGAGCTTCGTGGTGGCCCCCCTCCTTCAGATCGCCTTCGGGTTGACCCTCCGCTGGCTGCCGCTCGGCGGCTGGGAGGGCGGATCGCCGAGCCACCTTGTCCTGCCGGTCGTCACCCTCGCCCTGCCCCAGGTCGGCGCCCTGGCCCGGCTGACGCGGGCTTCTCTGGGAGAGGTGCTGCGCACGCAGCCGATCCGCACCATGCGCAGCCTCGGCCTGCCGCCGGCCCGTGTGACGCGCCATGCCCTGCGGGGGGCGCTGCTGCCGGTGGTCGCCTATCTCGGGCCGCTGGCCGCGGCGCTGCTGACCGGATCCGTGGTCGTCGAGACCATCTTCGGCCTGCCGGGCATCGGTCGCTACTTCGTGGAGGGCGCGCTCAACCGCGACTACACGCTGGTGATGGGCACGGTGCTTCTGGTCGCCGGGCTCGTCATCGCCCTCAACCTCGCGGCCGACCTCGCCTGCGCGTGGCTCGACCCGCGCCTGCGGGCCGACGCGTGAGCGCGGCGCCCGCGATGACGAGCCCGGCCGGGCGCGCCCTAAGCCGCCTCGGCCGGACGCGCACGGCGATGGCGGCTCTCATCGTGCTGGTCCTGATCGGCCTCGCCTGCCTGATCGGTCCGGGTGTCACCGGTCACGAGCCCGAACGCGCCTATCCGGACCTCCGCCAATTGCCGGCCGGCCTCGCTGCGCAGCCGGATCCAGCGCATCTCGGACCGGCTCTGGAGCGCCTCGCCTTCCGCATGCGGGTCAAGCTGGAGGCGGTGGCCCGCGAGGGCGACACCCTGCGTTTGACCCTGCGCTCCGACGCGGGCGTCGACCGGCGCAGCCTCGCCTACCTGCCGCGCTCAGGGCTGTTCGGGCCGCCGGACGTCTTGGAGGAGCGGGACGCCGGACGCAGCCTCGCGATCGCGGTCCCGATCCGACAGCTGCATTTCCCCCTCGGCACCGACGTGCAGGGGCGCGATCTCCTCACGCGCTGCCTCGTCGCCGGCCGGGTCTCTCTGGCGATCGGGCTCGCAGCAAGCCTCGTGGCGCTGCTCATCGGCGTCGCCTACGGCGCCACGGCGGGTTTCCTGAGCGGGGCCGTCGATGCGGTGATGATGCGCCTCGTCGACGTGCTCTACGCCCTCCCCTTCGTGTTCTTCGTGATCCTGCTGCTGGTGTTCTTCCGCCCGAGCCTCCTGCTCATGCTGGTGGCGATCGCGGCCGTGGAATGGCTCGACATGGCCCGCGTGGTGCGCGCCGTGACCCTGTCGCTGCGCGAGCGCGACTTCGTCCGGGCGGCCCGCGCCCTCGGGCTCGGCACGCCCCGCATCATCCTCCGGCACATCGTGCCCAACACGCTCGGCCCGGTGGCGGTGACGGCCACGCTGCTGGTGCCGCAGGTGATCCTGCTGGAAAGCTTCCTGTCGTTCCTGGGCCTGGGCGTGCAGGAGCCGCAGACGAGCTGGGGCGTGCTGATCGCGGAGGGTGCCCGCTCCATCGAGGCGGCCCCCCACCTGCTCGCGGGACCGGCGGTCCTGCTGATCGCCACGCTGGTGGCGCTCAACCTGCTGGGCGACGGCCTCGCCGATGCCCTGGATCCGCGCGTCGGGTGACCTCAGCCCAGTTCGCGGATCGGAGAGCCCGCGAGCCACGCCTCGATGTCCTCCACCGCCTGGGTGAAGAAGGTCCGATAGTTGTTGCGCGACACGTAGCCGAGATGCGGCAGCGCCAGGACGTTCGGCAAGCGACGGAACGGGCTGTCGGCGGGCAGCGGTTCCGTCTCGAACACGTCGAGGCCGGCCCCGGCGATCCAGCCCGCCTCCAGCGCACGCACGAGGGCGACCTGATCGACGATCGGCGCGCGGGAGGTGTTCACCAGGACGGCGCCCCGCCGCATCCGGCGCAGCTCGGCCTCGCCCAGCAGGCCGCGCGTCCGCTCGCCCAGCACGAGGTGGATCGTGACGACATCGCTCGCCTCCAGCAGCGCCTCCTTCGACGCCGCCCGCTCGACCCCGGCGGCGGCCGCGCGGGCCTCGTCCAGGTTCGGGCTCCAGGCGATCACCCGCATGCCGAAGGCGCGGGCGATCTCGGCGACCCGCGTGCCGATCTTGCCGAGCCCGAGGATGCCGAGGGTCGCGCCGGCGAGGTCGGAGCCGATGGTGCTCTGCCACGGTCCGCCGTCGCGCAGATTTCGGCTCTCCGGCACCACGTGCCGGGCGAGCCCGAGGATCAGCGCCCAGGTCAGCTCGGTCGGCGGCGTCGGGCTCGACTCGGTCCCGCAGACGGTCACGCCGCGGGAGCGGGCGGACGCCACGTCGATGGCGAGGTTGCGCATGCCGCTGGTGACGAGCAGCTTCAGCCGCGGCAGACGCTCCAGCAGCGCCGCCGGGAAGGGCGTGCGCTCCCGCATGATCACCAGGATCTCGGCCTGATCGATCCGGGCGCGGAGGGTCTCGCGATCCGGAATGTGCTCGGCGATGGCCGAGACCGCCACGCGATCGGCGATGCGCCCCCAGTCGGCGAGCGCGAGGGCCGCTTGCTGGTAATCGTCGAGGATCAGGCACGTCCGCATGGCGATGGCGTAGGGCTCGGTGCCTGGAGCGTCAATCGACGGTTGCCGATGGCGGACGGCATCCTGCCGGAAGCCGGTATACGCGTCCCGGGACGAGGCGCCGCCGCCCCTGACAACCAAGACCGCCGACATGGCGCTGCGCACAGGACACGACCGGGCGGCCGAACCATCCCGGCGCGGACGGCTCACCAAGGCGGATCCCGATCTTGATGTGCCGGAGCGCAGCCGAGGCTTCCGCGAAGCCTCCGGCCGGCGACGCGATTGCTAAAGCCGTCCGCGAAGGTCCGCCGGCGCGGGCAGCTCAGGCAGGGGGATCGGGTGCGCCTTCACGCGGACGCGCTCGGCGGTCCCGGGCCGCGCGGGAGCAGCCGCGCGCCTACGCGCCGGCAAGTGCCGCGAAAGCCTCCGCGACGCCGGCGGCGCCCGGATCCTGGACGCCCGCGAGATCTCCGGCCGCGAGGTAGCTGGACCGGCCGGCCCCCGCCCGGTCCATGCGGGCGGTGGCCTCGGCGCCTGCACGTGCCGCGGCGGCGGCCTGCCGAAGGTCGCCGCCCTTCAGAGCCGCGACGGCCGGAATCAGGGCGTCGAGCAGCGTACGATCGCCGGGGTTGGCGCCGCCGTAGCCCTGCACCCGTGCGACGCCCTGCCCCAGGGCCTCCGGCCACGCGGCGCCGTCCGCCAGGGCCGCGGCGGCCGCGGCGAAGAAGATCGAGCCGAGCACGCCGCTCGACCCGCCCACGGCGCGCCCGATCCGTTCGGCGAGGGCCCGGCAGAGGGCGGCGGGATCGGCCTGCGGCAGCCGGTCGAGATCGGCCCGGACCGCACGGGCCGCCCCGGCGAAGGTCGTGCCCGCATCGCCGTCGCCGACCTTGGCGTCGAGGGCGTTCAGCGCGCCTTCCGCGGCGACGAGCGCCTCCGCGACGGCGGCGATCCGCGCGGCCGTGACCGCGTCGCGCGACGCCGCGAAGGCCTCACCGGCGAGCCCCTCCGGCAGCGGACGCAGGACCGGCGGGGCGACGCGTACCGCGGTCGGCCAGGCGTGGACGGGCACGGGTTCCGCCAGCGCCGCCTCCAACTCGTCGTCGAGCGGCAGCACCGACAGCGAGGCGCCGTGCATGTCGAGTGCGGTCATCAGAGGCGCGGGGCCGAGCAGGAGGCGCACGCGCCGGCCGAGTTCGGTGGCGAGCACCGCCCGGGTCAGCACCTGCATCTCGAGTGCCGAGGCCGAACCGAGATTGTTGACGAGGAGCGCCAGCCGGTCGGCCCCGCCGATCGCACGGGAGAGGCGTTCGGCCATCATGCGGGCGAGGTCGCTGGCTTGCGGCAACGCGATGCGCTCGACGCCGGGTTCGCCGTGGATGCCGAGGCCGAGCTCGGCCTGCCCCTCGGCCAAGCGCTCGCTGCGGGGCGAGCCCGGGATCGTGCAGGTCGAGACGGCGATGCCGAGCGACTTCGCGGCCGCGGCTGCGCGGCGCGCGAGGGCGGCCACACGCTCCAGCGACGCCCCGGCCTCGGCGGCGTGGCCCGCGACCTTGTGCACGAACAGCGTGCCGGCCACGCCGCGGGGCTGCCTGGCCCCGGGCAGGGCGATGTCGTCGGACACGATGACGGTCTCGACCTTGTGGCCCAGCGCCCGGGCACGCTCGGCGGCGAGGCCGAAATTCAGCCGGTCGCCCGCGTAGTTCTTGACGACGAGCAGGCATCCCGCCGGGCCCGTCGCGGCCAGGATGCCGGCCAGCACCGCGTCGACGCTCGGCGACGCGAAGACGTCTCCGCAGACGGCGGCGCTCAGCAGGCCCGGCCCGACGAAGCCAGCATGGGCCGGCTCGTGGCCGGAGCCGCCGCCGGACACCACCGCGACCTGTCCGGCCCGACGCTCGGCGCGCAGCACGACGCGGATGCCGGGATCGCCGTCGAGCCGGGCGAGGCGCCCGCCGCTGCCTGCCAGCAGGCCGTCGAGGGCGTCGTTGACGAGGGAAGACCGGGCGTCGATGAAGTGGGCCATGACGTGACCTTCGAGGAAGCCAGTCCGCGATTCGTCAGGGGCGGCGGCGCCGGCATCGTTCCCGGACTTGGGCGACCCGCGCAACGTCCGCCGTCGCCGAACCGGCCGCCGTCACTCCTTCACGGCGCCGGTCAGCGCCGAGACGTAGTACTCGACGAAGAACGAGTAGAGGATCACCAGCGGCAGCGAGCCCAGCAGGGCGCCGGCCATCAGCGAGCCCCACTTGTAGACGTCGCCGTCCACGAATTCGCTGACCACGGCGATCGGCACCGTCTTGTTCTGGGTGGAGGACAGGAAGGTCAGCGCGTAGATGAACTCGTTCCAGCACAGGGTCAGGGAGAAGATTCCGGCCGAGATCAGGCCGGGGAAGGCGAGCGGCAGGATGATCTTTGTGAGGATCTGCCACCGGCTGGCGCCGTCCATCAGCGCGCATTCCTCGAGCTCGTACGGGATGGTCTTGAAGTAGCCCATCAGGAGCCAGGTGGAGAACGGGATCAGGATCGTCGGGTAGGCGAGGATGAGGGCGATCGGGGAGTCGAACAGGCCGTAGGCCTGGATGATGGTGGCGAGCGGGATGAACAGGATCGAGGGCGGCACGAGGTAGGCGAGGAAGATCGCCGCCCCCACCCAGCCCGCGCCCCGATAGCGGACGCGCACGCAGGCGTAGGCAGCCAGCACGCTCGCGAACAGCGACAGCACCGTCGCCGCCACCGACACGTACATCGTGTTCCACAGCCAGCGGGGATACTGCGTCTCGAAGAGGAGCTTGTTGATGTGCTTGAGCGTCGGATCCACCACCCAGAACGGGTTGAACCGCTCCATGTCTATCAGCTGCTCGTCCGGTTTGATGGCGGTGAGCGCCATCCAGTAGAACGGGAACAGCAGCACCGCGAGGATGATCAGGAGCGGCAGGTAGGTGGTCACGAGCCGCCGGGGCAGCCGCTCCAGATAGGCCATGCCCTCCGAATTGTCGGTGATGCCGGCCGGCTGGGCCGCCATGACGGGCGTGAGGTGCGGATCGGCATGGGCGGGCGGTGCGGGCGCGCTCATCGGTCGGACTCCCCGGACTGCCAGGCCCGGCGCTGCAGGCCGAACCACGAGATGCCGATGGCTGCGAGCAGGAACGGCACCATGGCGGTGGCGATGGCGGCCCCCTCCCCCAGCGTCCCCGAGAGGATGCCGCGCTGGTACGACAGGGTCGCCATCAGGTGCGTGGCGTTGACCGGCCCGCCGCGGGTCATGGCCCAGATCAACTGGAAATCGGTGAAGGTGAACAGCACCGAGAAGGTCATCACCACCGCGATGATCGGGGTGAGCAGCGGCAGGGTGATGCGCGAGAAGATCTGCCAGTTGGAGGCGCCGTCGAGGGTCGCGGCCTCGTAGAGCGAGGGCGAGACCGTCTGGAGACCGGCGAGGAGCGTGATGGCGATGAACGGAACGCCGCGCCAGATATTGGCGAAGATCACGCAGGCGCGCGCCATGGCCGGGTCACCGAGGAAGTCGATGTTCCCGTCGATGATCCCGAGATGACGCAGCGACCAGGAGATGATCGAGAACTGGCTGTCGAAGATCCACCAGAACGCGATGGCCGAGAGCACGGTCGGCACGACGAACGGGATCAGCACGATCGACCGGACGATCGACTTGAACGGCATGTTCTTGTTGAGCAGCAGGGCGAGGTAGAGCCCGACCCCGAACTTCACCACGGAGGCGACCGCCGTGTAGAGGCAGGTGTTGAACACCGACAGCCAGAAGACGTCGTCGTCCCAGAGCCACGCGTAGTTCTCCAGGCCGATGAAGACCCCTTCCCGGCCGATCCGGGTGTTGGTGAAGGACAACCAGATGCCCTTCAGCAGCGGGTAGGCCAGGAACAGGCCGAGGATCAGCGCGGTGGGCAGCATGAACCAGAAGCCCGCCCAGCCGCGGCTCGCGCGCATGCGCTGCCAGGCCGAGCGGGTCGGGATTGCGGCCGGGGCGGGCTGCGTCAGGGCCGTGTGCGCCATGGTCTCGCCTCCGGCGGGTGCGGTCAGGTGTTCCGGAAGATGCGGGTGGCGGCGCGCTCGGCGTTCTTGATGGCGCCCTTCACGTCCTCCCGGCCGGTGCAGTGGGACGCGAACATGTCGACGACCACGAAGTCGGCCAGCACCGCGGCGATGCGCTCGCTCACCGGGGCGAGGCCGCCTGCGGCCAGGGAGCGGCGGCCCGCCTCGGCGAAGACCGCATTCTTCGGGTCGTTGGTCCAGATCGGGTTCTTGGGATAGTTGGATAGCGGCTCGCACAGGTAGCCCTGCGCCGCCTCCAGCCAGGGATTGTAGTTCGCCGCCTCCATCATGAAGGCGATGAACGCCTTACAGGCATTGGGCACCTTGGAGTACTTGAAGGCCAGGATTGGGAAGGCGAGCTGGAACTCCGTGGGCTTGCCGGCCGGTCCGATCGGCCACACCGCGTGGTCCATGTCCTCGGCGAGCTTCGGGTTGTCCTTCTTGGCGGCGGCGTAGATCGAGATGCCGTTGTTGGTCAGGTACAGGTCGCCCGCCAGGAACGCCTTGTTGTTCGACGAGTCGTTCCACGACACGGTGCCGGGGACGAAGGTCTCGTACAACGATTTCACGTATTCGAGCGCCTTAGCGGTCTCGGGCGAGTTGATCACGATCTTCTCGTTGGCGTCCACGAGGTTGGCGCCGTGGGACCAAAGGGCCCAGTGGCACCACGTGTTGCCGTCGCCCGTGGCGTGGCCGAGGGCGAAGCCGGCCGGCGTGTTGTTCTTCTTCAGGCCGCGGCACAGCTCGAGGAAGCCCGCCGTGTCGGTCGGGAACTTGTCGAAACCGGCCTTCTTCATCGCCGAGATGCGGTAGTTCGGATAGCCGCCGTTGAAGGCCACGGGGATCGCGATCCACTTGCCCTTGACCTTGCCGTAGGCCTCGGCGGACGGGAACCAGGGGCCGTACTTCTTGGCCAGGGAATCGGCCACGTCCTCCAGGGGCAGGCACTTGTCGGGGAACAGGGCGGGAAACGAGAACAGGCCCCAGACCATGTCGGGCCCCTGCCCGGTATTGGCAGCCACCGATGCCTTGGGCTGGATGTCGTCGAAGGATTCGTTGGTCACCGTGACCTTGACGCCGGTCGCCTTGGTGAAGGCGTCGACCATCTTCATGAAGGCTTCGTCTTCGCTCGGCACGAAGCGCTTCCAGCGCAGCAGCGAGAGGCTGGCGCCGGGCTCGGGCTTCCACTCGGTGCTCTGCGCCCAGGCCCGGGCGAAGCCCAGGAGGTCGCTGCCGGCGGCGAGACCGGTCGCGGCAGCGCCCGCGAGGAGGGAACGGCGATCGAGTACGGACATCGTAGGCTACTCCCTCGGTGATCCTGGTGTCGGCGGGCGCCCCGCCTCCTGCATCCGCTGGGGTGCAGGTCAGTTGGCCAAGCGACGGCCGGTCTCGGCGTCGAAGAAATGCACGCGGTTCGGCCGCAGGGAGACGGTCTCACCCGGGCGCTCGCTGACGCGCTCGCGCAGGACGCAGGTGAGATCCTGGCCGACGGCACGCACCGCCAGCATGGTCTCCGAGCCGGTCGGCTCCACGACGACCACCTCGGCGGCGATGCCGTCGGGCGCGAGGTCGAAATGCTCGGGCCGGACACCCAGGATGAGGGGCCTGCCCTCGACGCCGGCCGGCGCGCCGGTCAGCGGGATCGTCAGTCCCGTGTCGGTGGCGAAGACGAGGCTCCCGTTCGTCCGAACCTTGCCGGGCACGAAGTTCATGGAGGGGGAGCCGATGAAGCCCGCGACGAACAGATTATCGGGCCGGTCGTAGAGTTCGAGGGGCGGCCCGATCTGCTCGACGATCCCGTCATGCATCACGACGATCCGGTCGGCCATGGTCATGGCCTCGATCTGATCGTGGGTGACGTAGATGGTCGTCGTCTTCAGGCGCTGATGCAGTTCCTTGATCTCGGTCCGCATCGCGACGCGCAGCTTGGCATCGAGGTTCGAGAGCGGCTCGTCGAACAGGAACACCTGCGGGTCACGGACGATCGCCCGGCCCATGGCGACGCGCTGGCGCTGGCCGCCCGAAAGCTGGCGCGGGTAGCGGTCGAGGAGGTGGGTGAGCCCCAGGATCTGCGCGGCCTTGTTGACCCGCAGGTCGATCTCGGATGTCGGCGCCTTCCGGATCCGCATCGAGAAGGCCATATTCTCGCGGACCGTCAGGTGCGGGTAGAGCGCGTAGTTCTGGAACACCATCGCGATGTCCCGCTCCTTGGGCGGCACATCGTTCACGACCCGCTCCCCGATGCGGATCTCGCCGCCGGAGATGTTTTCCAGCCCCGCGATCATCCGCAACAGAGTCGACTTTCCGCAGCCCGATGGGCCGACCAGAATCACGAATTCACCATCACGGATGTCAACGGACACACCGTGCAGGACGTTCGTCGATCCAAAAGCCTTGCGAACCTCGCGGATTCCCACCGAGGCCATGCTTCCTCCCGATCTAGGCCACTCTGTCGGCGGCTCTAGAACATCAGTACAAAGGAGGGTGTGCGGGAAAGCAAGCGGGCTCCACGGCAAAGCTGCAGATAATCTTCGATTTGTCAGGCGATCCGTTGCGGACGGGTGACGAGGCCGCCGCGGTGAAACACAAGGCGGGATCAGGCGCGGCCCGGGATGCTATGGGACCGCACTCCGGCCGCGATGCCGGGGCGACGATTCGGATCCGCCGCGCGGGACCGCCTCTTCGTGACTGCGGCGTTCGAGCCGGGCGCCCCGCTGGCGGAGATCTCAGGGGAAGTGAGCGCATGTCGTCATCGGGCCTGACCGCGCGGGAGATCCTGCCCGCGGATGGATGTCGCGGAGCCCTCGTGGGCCGGGTGTGGCGGCCGGACGTATCCGGCCCGAGCGTCGTGGCGATCCGCGCGGACGCGGCGGGCGCGGCGCGGGTCATCGACATCAGCGCCGCCTTCCCGACAGTCAGCGACCTGTGCGAGGCCCGCGATCCCGGCGCGGCTCTGCGGAGTGCTGAGGGCGTGGATCTCGGCAGCCTCGACGCGATCCTGGCGAACACGCCGCCCGACGGGCGCGATCCAGCACGGCCGTGGCTCCTCGCCCCCGTGGACCTGCAGGCCCTGAAGGCGGCGGGCGTCACCTTCGCCACGTCGATGCTGGAGCGCGTGATCGAGGAGCGCGCCCGGGGCGATCTCGCCGCCGCGGCGGCGATCCGCGCCGAAGTCGAGCGTCTGGTCGGCCGGGACCTGCGCCGGCTCAAGCCCGGCTCGGCCGAGGCCATGGCGCTCAAGGAGGTGCTGGTCGCGCAGGGCGCCTGGAGTCAGTACCTGGAGGTGGGGATCGGTCCGGACGCCGAGATCTTCACCAAGGCGCAGCCGCTTTCCGCGGTGGGTTGCGGGGCGGATGCGGGTCTCCATCCGGAATCGCACTGGAACAATCCGGAACCCGAGGTGGCGCTCGCCGTCGCCTCGGATCAGCGGATCGTCGGCGCGACGCTCGCCAACGACGTGAACCTGCGCGATTTCGAGGGCCGGTCGGCGCTGCTCCTCGGGAAGGCCAAGGACAACAACGCCTCCTGCGCGCTGGGACCGTTCCTGCGGCTGTTCGACGACACCTTCGGCCTCGACGACGTGCGCCGCACCACCGTCACCCTGGAGGTCACCGGCACGGATGGCTTCCGGCTGGAGGGCGCCTCGCCGCTGGCCGAGATCAGCCGCGACCCGGAAGATCTGGCGGAGGCGCTGATGGGGACCACCCACAATTACCCGGACGGCGCCCTCCTCCTCCTCGGCACGATGTTCGCGCCGATCCAGGACCGGCACGGGCCGGGCCTCGGCTTCACCCACGCCGAGGGCGACCGGGTGGTGGTGGCGAGCCCGGAACTCGGCAGCCTCGTCAATCGCATGCGTCCCTGCGATGCCTGCGAGCCCTGGACGTTCGGCGCCCGCGCGCTGATGCGCAACCTCGCGGCGCGCGGGATTCTGTGACAGAGCGTCGGGCGGAGCGACGCCCGACGCGGCAACCCGAACACTCCTGAGATGATGCCGATGACCGACGCCGCCTTCCTCGACCGCCTCGCCGCGATCGTCGGCCCGTCCGGCGTCGTCACCGGCGACGAGCTGCGCGGGCGCTCGGCCAACTGGACGCGGCCGACCGAGCCCTGCGCCGCCCTGGCGCTGGTCCGGCCGCGCGACACCGGTGAGACCAGCGCCGTCATGGCGGCGTGCCACGAAGCCGGCGTCGCGATCGTGCCGCGGGGCGGCGCCACCGGCCTCGTCGACGGCACCCTCTGCGCGCCCGACGAGATCACCCTCTCGACGGAGCGCATGACCGGCATCGAGGCCGTGGACCCGCTGGGCATGACGGTGGTGGTCGGCACCGGCGCCACCATCGAGAGCGTTCAGGATGCGGCTGCGGCCGCAGGCCTGTTCTTCCCCCTCGACCTCGGCGCCCGCGGCTCGGCGACGATCGGCGGCGCCGTCTCCACCAATGCGGGCGGCCTGCGCGTCCTGCGCTACGGCATGATGCGCGAGATGGTGCTCGGCCTGGAGGCCGTGCTCGCCGACGGCACCGTGGTGTCGTCCATGCGGCCGCTGATCAAGAACAACACCGGGCTGGACCTGAAGCAGCTCTTTGTCGGGACCGAGGGGACGCTGGGCCTCGTCACGCGGGCGGTGCTGCGGCTGCGCCCGGAACCCGCCGGCTACGCCACGGCGCTGATCGCCTGCCCGGGGGTGGACGACGGGGCGCGGGTGCTGCGCGCGGCGCAGAGCGCCTTCCAGGGGCGCGTCTCGTCGTTCGAGGGACTGTGGCCGGATTTCTACCGGCTGATGACGGCGCCCGGGCGCGCGACGCCGCCCCTGGGGCACGATTATCCGTTCTACGCGATCATCGAGATCGAGTGCGTGACCGAGGAGGCCGACCGCTTCCTCGGGCTGCTGGACGGATTGATGGACGACGGCACGATCCTCGACGCGGCGATCGCCTCGTCGGAGGAGCAGCGCCGGGGCATGTGGCGCATCCGCGACCGCGTGGAGCATCTCAACGCCGACGGGATCGAGCGGGCCTTCGACGTCAGCGTGCCGCTGTCCAGGATGGACGGCTACGTCCGCGGGGCACTCGACCGGCTCGCTGCCATCCCGGGCTGCCGCGCCGTCGTCTACGGCCACATCGGCGACAACAACCTGCACTGGAACACGACCCGCCTCGACGCGGCCGGCAACGCCGCCATCGACGCGGCGATCTACACGCCGCTCGCGGAGCTGAACGGCTCCGTCTCCGCGGAACACGGGATCGGGCTAGAGAAACGGGGCAAGCTGCCGCTGTCGCGCTCACCGGAGGAGATCGCCGCCATGCGGCTGGTCAAGCGGGCGCTGGATCCCGACAACCGGCTGAACCCCGGCAAGATCTTCTGAGCTTACTTGCGGTGGCGATCCGGCTGGCAGTCCGCCTGACACCCCGCGGCGGGCGTGACGCGATCGACGGTTGGGCCCGCGACGAGAAGGGCCAGTTCTACCTGAAGGCCCGTGTTGCGGCTCCGCCGGTGGACGGGTCCGCGAACGCGGCGCTCGTGTTGATGATGGCGAAGGCGCTCAAGATCAGCCGCCGCTCGGTCCGGATCGCCTCCGGCGATCAGACTCGGTTGAAGATCCTGGAGATCGAGGGTGTCGCGCGGATGGATCTGGAGCGCATCTTGGGCCAGCCCTGAAGGAGGCACAGCGATCGCGACCGTCCTTGCGTGCTGAGCGAAACAATCCCGGGGCGGCAAGATCTCCGATGTCGCGCCAGACTGGGTTGCTTCGCTCCGCGCGCAGGGACGGAAGGGTTGCGTGAACACGAGCAGCCCTCGGACGATGCATCCCGCCATCGCGACGCATCGTCCATCTCCTGAAGGACGGCGCCTCTAGAACGCGACCTTGTCGCCGCCCTTCAGCGACAGGATCTCGCGCGCCTCGTCGGGCGACGCGACCGCGAGGCCGAGCCCCTCGATGATCGAGCGGACGCGCCGGACCTGCGCGGCGTTGGTCTCGGCGAGCTTGCCGGGCCCGTCCCAGAGGCTGTCCTCCAGACCGACGCGGACGTTGCCGCCCATCGCGGCCGCCATGGCGGCGATGTTCATCTGGTTGCGGCCGGCCCCCAGCACCGACCAGCGGTACTGGTCGCCGAACAGCCGGTCGGCGGTGCGCTTCATGTGCATCACGTCGTCAGGATGCGCGCCGATACCGCCCTGAAGACCGAACACCGTCTGGATGAACAGCGGCGCCTGCACGAGGCCCCGATCGAAAAAGTATTTCAGGTTGTAGAGATGCGCGGTGTCGTAGCACTCGAACTCGAAGCGCGTCCCGTTCGGGCGGCAGGTGGTGAGGATGTGCTCGATCTGCCCGAAGGTGTTGCGGAAGATGATGTCCTTGTTGCCGAGGTAGTCCCGCTCCCACTGGTGCTTCAGATCCTTGAAGCGGTCGAGCATGCCGAACAGGCCGAAATTCATCGAGCCGAGATTCAGCGAGGCGACCTCCGGCTGGAAGGTCGCCGCCGGGCGCACCCGCTCCTCGATCGACATGGTGGGCGCGCCGCCGGTGGTGATGTTCACCACGCAGGACGAGCGCTGCTTGATCACCGGCAGGAATTTGGCGAAGGCCTCGGGCGACTGGTCCGGCTGGCCGTTCTCCGGGTTGCGGGCGTGCAGGTGGACGATGGCGGCTCCCGCCTCGGCGGCGCCGATGGCGGCGTCGGCGATCTCCTCGGGGGTCACCGGGAGATGCGGCGACATGCTCGGCGTGTGGATCGCGCCCGTCACCGCGCAGGTGATGATGACTTTCCGCTGTGAGGCCATGCTCAGTCCTTCTGTGAAGCCTTGTGGGCCCGCAACGCCGCCAACCGCGCGTCGCGGCGGTTCATGCGGGCGGGCAGATCGGCGGGGGCCTGCCAGTTCGCCATGATGGCCTCGGTGGCCGGCGCCTCGTAAACGCTCGGCGGCGCGGGATCGGCGGCGAGATTCTTGTAGAAGCCCGTGTAGCGGGCGCAGTAATCGGCGATGCCGCCCGGCGCATTCAGCTCGATCGTCTCGAACGGGCCCATGAAGCTCCAGCGCAGGCCGAGCCCGTCCGAAACGGTCTTGTCGAGATCCTGAGGGGTCACGTAGCCCTCGGAGGCGAGACGGAACGCCTCCGCCAGGAGCGCGCCCTGCAGCCGGTTGAGGATGAAGCCCTCGATCTCCTTGAGCACGGTGATCGGCACCTGGCCGATCCGCTCGTAGACCGCCCGCGCCCGCGTCAGGACGTCCGGCGCGGTCCAGGAGGCGCCGGAGATCTCCACCAGCGGGATCAGGTGGGGCGGATTCACCGGATGGCCGATCAGGCAGCGCGCCCGGCCAGGGAGGTTCTCGGTGAACAGGGAGCAGCGGATCGCCGAGGAGGAGGACGCGATGATGGCGTCCTGCGGCGCCTGGGCATCGAGTTCAGCGAAGAGGCTTCGCTTCACGTCGAGCCGCTCCGGCCCGTTCTCCTGCACGAACGTCACGCCCTGGAGAGCAACGGCGAGAGTCGCCGCGGCCCGGATGCGGCGCGCTGCGCCCTCCGGATCGGGGCAGAGGCCGTTTTCCGCCAGCGTCCGCAGCCCCTCCGCGCAGAGCGGGACGGCGGCCTCGGCGACGCCCGCGGCGGCATCGAACAGGCGCACGTCCCAGCCGGCGCGGGCGAAGATCATCGCCCAGGCCCGGCCGATCAGGCCGCTGCCGACGATCGCGACGCTCTCGGTCATAGCCACAGCACCTTCCGCCTCAGATCCTGATCCTCGCGCAGGAGGCGCGATTCACCCGTCCACTGCACGCTGCCCCGTTCCAGCGCCACCGTCCGGTCGGAGAGTGCCAGCGCCAGGTCGAGGTGATGATCCACCAGAATGATCGCGATCTCCCGGCGCAGGCGGTCGAAGGCCTCGAACAGCTCCTCCGTCACCGCTGGCGATAGGCCCTCGAACGGCTCGTCGAGGAGCAGGAGCCGCGTGTCGCCAGACAGGGCGCGCGCCACCGCCACCATCTGCTGCTCGCCCCCCGACAGGCGGGCGGCATCGACGTTCCAACGCTCCTTGAGCCGCGGGAAGAACTCGAGGACCTTGTCTTCGTCCCAGTGGATGCCGGCGCCGGTGAGCCGCCGCAGCCGGCCGAGGCCGAGATTTTCGGCGACGCTCATGCCGGCGAACAGCGCCCGGCCCTGCGGCACGTAGCCGATGCCGAGACGGGCAATCCGGTCCGGCGACAGACCGGCGATGTCCTTGCCGCCGAGCACGATGCGGCCGGCGGCCGGGGGCGCGGTGCCGATCAGAGTCTTCAGCAGCGTCGACTTGCCGGCTCCGTTGCGGCCCAGCAGGGCTACGACCTCGCCCCGGCGCACCGCGAGGTTCACACCGTTGAGGATATGCGACTTGCCGTAGAAGGTGTCGACGCCCTCCATGGCGAGCAGCGTCTCGGCCTCGGCGGCGCTCGCCCGCGGCTTGGCGGCGATCGCCGCGGTGCCGGAGCCCAGATAGACCGCCTGCACCCGGGCGTCGTCCCGGGCGTCCGCGACCGATCCGTCGACCAGCACGGCGCCGTCGGCCATCACGGTGACGCGGTCCGCGAGGCGGAACACGCGGTCGATGTCGTGCTCCACCAGCAGCACCGGGATGTCGGCCGAGAGCGCCTTGATCAGGTCGCCGACGCGCTCGCGTTCGGCCGCCGCGAGGCCGGCCAGCGGCTCGTCGAGGAGCAGCAATCGGGGCCGGGTCGCCAGCGCCAGCCCCATGTCGAGGAGGCGCTGGCCGCCGTAGGAGAGGCTGCCGGCCTCGGCCCGCTCGATTCCGGCGAGGCCGGTCCAGCGCAGCAGTTCGGCGGTGTCGTCGGCGACCTCGCGGATCGAAAGGGCATCCCGCCACAGGCTGAAATGCGCCGCGTGCCGCGCCTGGACCGCGAGACGGATGTTCTCCTCCACCGACAGGCCCGGGAACAGGTTGGTGATCTGGAACGAGCGGCCGAGGCCGGCCCGCGTGATCGCGTGCGGCTCCAGGCCCGCGATCTCGCGCCCGTCGAGGCGGATGCTGCCGCCGCTCGGCCGGAACATCCCGGAGAGCAGGTTGAAGGCCGTGGTCTTGCCGGCGCCGTTCGGGCCGATCAGGGCGTGCAGCGTCCGGTCGGCCACCGCGAAGGACACGCCGCGCACCGCCGCCACGGGGCCGAAGCTCTTCCTGATGTCGTCAGCGACGAGGACCGGCCCCTCGGTACGCCCCTCCGCGATGAAGCGCGCCGGGACCCGCCCCGACGCGCCGGTCCGGCGCGCCGACATGGCGGCGCCCTCGGCGGGCACGCGCCGGAAGGGCTTCAGAAGCCGCGCCGCGATGCCGACCAGCCCGTCCGGGGAGAACACGATGAAGGCGACGAACAGAAGGCCGAAATAGAGCAGCCAGTCGGCGGTGTAGATCGACAGGAACTCGCGGAACAGGATGTAGAACAGGGCGCCGAGCGCGGGCCCGAGGAACGAGCGCATCCCGCCGATCACCACCATGGCGAGCAGTTCGCCCGAGAAGGCGATGGAGATTGGGTCCGCGGAGGTGAAGCGGTGGCTGTAGGCCGAGAGCGCCCCGGCGAGCCCGGTGATCGTCGCCGAGATCACGAAGGCCGCGAGCTTGTAGCGGTTGGTGGCGTAGCCGAGGAAGCCGGCGCGCTGCTCGTTCTCGCGGATCGCCACGAGCACGCTGCCCATGGGCGAGCGGCGGAAGCGCCACAATCCGACGAGCACCACGAAGGCGATGGCCGACACCGCGGCGTAGTAGGCGCCCGGCTCCTGAAGCGCCGCCCAGCGGTGCAGGTTGCCGATGCCGTTCTCGCCGCCGGTCAGGTCCGTCCAACGGAACGCGATGGCGTAGAGCATCGCCGTGAAGGCGAGGGTGAGGAGCGAGAAGTAGACGCCGCGCCGCCGCAGGATCAGGCCGCCCGCCGCCACGGCCGCGAGCGCGGTGATCGCCAGCGCCCCCAGCAACGGCAGCGCCATGTCGCCGGGGAACAGCCGGGTCTGCAGGATCGCCACCGCGTAGGCGCCGACGCCGAACCACGCCCCGTGGCCGAACGAGGTCAGGCCGGTCCAGCCGACCAGGATGTTGAGGCCGAGCACCGCCAGGGCGAAGATCACCACGTCGGTGGCGGTGATCAGCGTCAGCCCGATCGCGTCGAGGGCGAAGGGCAGGACGATCAGGGCGGCGAGTGCCGCCCAGAGCTGGCGGCTCTCGCGCAGGATCGGACCGCGCTGCGGCAGGGCGAGCGGCAGCGGCTCGGCGGTTCCGGACATGGGACGCTCTCCGCTCACTCGAACCGGGCGATGTGCTCGCCGAACAGGCCGCGCGGGCGCAGCAGCAGGACCAGCACCATGAGGGCGTAGACGGCGGCCTCCGTGGCCGGGGGATAGGCGTAGGCGGTCAGGCCCCGGACCACGCCGACGATCAACGCGGCGAGCACCACGCCCCAGAAGGAGCCGAGGCCGCCGATCACCACCACCACGAAGGCGAAGGTGAGGATCTCGGCGCCCATGGCGGGATGGACGCCGGTCACCGGCGCCATCATGGTCCCGGCGAGCGCGGCGAGCCCGACTGCGATCGTCACCACCGCGGTCATGTAGGGCCGGAGCGAGATGCCGAGCGCCGCCACCATGTCGGGGTTCTGCACGCCGGCGCGGACCACGCGCCCGAAGCTGGTGCGGGTCAGGAGCAGCCACAGGCCGGCCACGCAGGCGAGCGCGACCACCAGGATCGAGAGCCGATAGCGCGAATAGATCAGGTCGCCGATAAAGACCTGCCCGCGCAGCCATAGGGGGATCCCGAACGGCACCGGCGCGGCGCCGAAGGCCATCCGCAGCGCCTGCTCGGCCACCATGGCGAGCCCGAAGGTGAGGAGCAGGCCGAGCGTCGGGTCTCCGCGGTAGAAGCGCCGCAGCAGGAAGCGCTCGATCACGAGGCCGAGCAGGCCGACCACCAGGGGCGACGCGACGAGGGCGCCGCCGAAGCCGATCGTCGGCGTCAGCAGCACCGTCAGGTAGGCACCGATCGCGTAGAACGCGCCGTGGGCGAGATTCACGATCCCGCCGAGGCTGAAGATCAGCGACAGGCCGAGGGCGATCAGCAGGTACTGGACGCCGATCAGCAGGCCGTTGAGCACCTGCTCCAGGATGAAGACGAGCTGCATCGCCGCCTCACGCCGGGAAGGTGCAGGCGTTCTCGTCGCGGGTCGTGGCGAGCACTTCCAGGCTCTCGCCCGGACCGGGCAGCGGCCCGGTCGAGGAGAAGATGTCGTAGGTGTTCTTGACCTGATCGGCCGGCAGGGCGGTGATGGCGAACATCTCCTGCATCAGCTCGTGGTCCCAGGGGCGGAAGTAACCCTCGCGCAACTTGGCGATGTCGAACTTCGCCCCCGATTCCAGGTGCTCCACCACCTTGATCGACTCGGTCGACTTCAGCTCGTTCATCGACTGCGCGACGATCTTCATCGCCGTGTAGTCGCCCCAGCCCTGGTTCTCCGGCGGCTTCTTGTACTTGGCCTTGAAGGCCGCCACGAACTTCTTGGCCGAGGGCGAGTCAATCTGGTGATGCCAGATCACCGGCCACGTGCCGAGGAAGTTGCCCGGTCCGGCGCCCCAGGCGAGCGCCGTGTCGAAGCCGAAGCCGGCGACCGGGAACGGCAGGCCGAACTCGCTGAACTGCTTGAGGAAGTTGGTGATCTGCGCTCCCGCGAGGTTGCAGATCACGAGGTCGGGCTTGGCCTGGCGCAGCTTCAGCAGGAAGGGCGAGAAGTCGGTCAGCTCCGTCGGGATCAGATCCTCGCCGACCAGGGTCGCGTCGTGGGACGCAAAGTACTTCTTGGCCTGCTTCAGGAGATCGTGGCCGAAGGCGTAGTCGGCGGTGAGCGCGTAGACCTTCCGGCCCTTGATCAGCCCACGATCGAGCAGGGCGCGCCCGCAGGCGCGCACCATCATGGTGTTCTGCGCCTCCACGTGGAACATGAAGCGCTTGCAGTCGGAGCCGCGCAGCGCGTCCGAATTGGCGCCGGTGTTGATGAACAGGATCTTCTCGCGCTGGGCCACCTGGCTGATCGCCAGCGCCGAGGCGGAGTTGATCTCGCCAACCAGGCAGGCGACCCGGTCGCGCTGGATCATGCGCTCGGCCTTGGCCGACGCGGTCTGCGGGTTGACGCTGTCCTCCGACAGCAGCTCGACCTTCCGCCCGGCGATGCCGCCGGCGGCGTTGATCTCCTCGACGGCCAGTTGGGCCGCCTGCATGGCGAACTCGCCGAGCGGGCCGAGGAAGCCCGTGCGCGGCGTCAGATGGCCGATGCGGATCACATCCGACTGCGCCTGCGACAAGGCCGGACTGGCCAGGGCGGGCGCGAGGAGCGCTGCGCCGCCGGCTCTCAGAAGGCTGCGGCGAGAAAGGGAATCCCCGAACCGGTCCGTCATCGTTCCGCTCCCGTGCGTGTCCTCCAGTCGGGTTCTTTGAACGGGCTCTGGCGGCCCTCACCCGAACTGTGATCACAGATCACTAGCGCGATAGTGCCGGATCCGTCTAGTGTCGGCACATGAATTCCACCGCGGCCCTCGCCGAACTGCCCCAGCTCGAACGGCGGACCTTGTCCGACACCGTCTACGAGGCGCTCTCGGACCTCCTCGCCTCCGGCCGGCTGGCGCCGGGGGACCGGCTGTCGCTCCGTCAGAGTGCGGCGGCGTTGGGGGTCTCGGTGATGCCGGTCCGCGAGGCGGTCAGCCGTCTGGCGGCGGACGGGGTGCTGGAGGTGGCCCCGAATCGCATGATCCGCGTGCCGTTCATGAGTGCGGCGGCCTTCCGGGCGCTGGCCGAAACCCGGATCGCCGTCGAGGGGATTGCGGTGGCGAGGGCGGCGGAGCGCCGGACCGAGGTCGATCTCGCGGCCATCCGGCGAGCCGAAGCCGCCTTCCGTGCGGAGGCGGAGGCGGCGCGTCCCGATCGTGCGCGGGCGGTACAGCTCAACCGTGACCTGCACTTCGCGATCTACGACGCCTGCGGTCTGCCCCCGCTTCAGGAAATCATCGCCCGGCTGTGGCTGAAGGCCGGTCCGGTGATCAACCTGGACCTGCGCGCCCATCCGGAGCGCCTGCTCCAGGGCTTCGCGCTTCGGCGGCACGCCGAGGCGCTCGCGGCGATCGAGGCCCAAGACAGCGCGGCGGCCTCCGCCGCCATTGCGGCCGACATTCGGGAAGCTGCAGAGTTCATCATGTCCCGCGGCGGGTTGCGGGACGCGTAAGGGAAGGATTGACCATGGATCTCGGGATCGCCGGCCTGCGGGTCGTGGTGACGGCGGGTGCGGCCGGTATCGGGCGTGCCATCGTGGACGCCTTCCTGGAGGAAGGCGCGCGGGTCTTCGCCTGCGATGTCGACGCGGACGCCCTGGCGGCGATGCCGGACTCGGTCGGGCGCTGCCGCACCGACGTGGCCGACCGCGATGCGGTCGACGCGATGATGAACCAAGCCGTCGAGTTCCTCGGTGGCCTCGACGTGCTGGTGAACAACGCCGGCATCGCCGGCCCCACCGGCCGGGTGGAGGAGATCGCCCCGGAGGAGTGGGATCGCTGTCTCACCGTCTGCCTGACGAGCCAGTTCAACTGCGCGCGGCTGGCGGTGCCGCACCTGCGCCAGAGCGAGAACGCCTCGATCGTCAACCTGTCCTCGGCCGCGGGCAAGTTCGGCTTCGCCCTGCGCAGCCCCTACGCGGCGGCCAAGTGGGGCGTCATCGGCTTCACCAAGTCCCTGGCGATCGAACTCGGCGGCGCCGGCATCCGCGTGAACGCGATCCTGCCCGGCCTCGTGGCGGGCGACCGCCAGCGGCGGGTGCTGGAATCCAAGGCGCAGCAGCAGGGCGTCAGCTTCGCCGAGATGGAGACCCGCGCCTTCTCGTTCGTCTCGGTCAAGGAATACGTCACCGCCCGTCAGCTCGCCGATCAGGTCCTGCTGCTCTGCTCGCCCCGCGGCCGCACCATCTCGGGGCAGGCCATCTCGATCGACGGTGACACCCGCATGCTGTCTTGAAATCAACTCAGCGTCGATCCTGCTGCGAGTTGCCTCGCGGCAGGCTAGGTACTGGGCCGATCGAGAGGGCGAAGCCCGCGGCGTGCGTGACCGACCGGCGTACGCCTGCCCCCGGACGATGTGAGGAGCCGACCATGAGCGATAAACGCCGCGTGTCCCCCGCCGACCTGCGCTCGAAGGCCTGGTTCGACAACCCGCACAACCCCGGCATGACCGCGCTCTACCTGGAGCGATACCTCAATTACGGTCTGACGCCGGAGGAACTGCGCTCGGGCAAGCCGCTGATCGGCATCGCGCAGACCGGATCGGACCTGTCGCCGTGCAACCGGCACCATCTCGAACTGGCCAAGCGGGTGCGCGAGGGCATCACGGCCGCCGGCGGCGTCGCCTTCGAGTTCCCGTGCCACCCGATCCAGGAGACGGGCAAGCGGCCCACCGCCTCCCTCGACCGCAACCTCGCCTACCTGTCGCTGGTGGAGGTCCTGTACGGCTACCCCCTCGACGGCGTCGTGCTGCTGACGGGCTGCGACAAGACCATGCCGGCCTGCCTGATGGCCGCCGCCACCGTGAACATCCCGGCGATCTCGCTGAACGTCGGCCCGATGCTGAACGGCTACTTCCAGAAGGAGCTGACCGGGTCCGGCACGATCGTCTGGAAGACCCGCGAGCGCCATGCGGCCGGCGATATCGACTACCAGCAATTCATGGACATCGTCGGCTCGTCGGCGCCCTCCACGGGTCATTGCAACACGATGGGCACGGCCTCGACGATGAACGCGCTCGCCGAAGCGCTCGGGCTCGCCCTGCCCGGCTCGGCCGCGATCCCGGCCCCCTACCGGGAGCGCGGGCAGGCGGCCTACGCCACCGGCCAGCGGATCGTCGAGATGGTCTGGGAGGACCTGAAGCCCTCCGACATCCTGACCCGCGAGGCATTCGAGAACGCCATCGTGGCCAACGCGGCCATCGGCGGTTCGACCAACGCCCCGATCCACATCAACGCCATCGCCAAGCACATCGGCGTGCCGCTGAGCTGCGACGACTGGGAGCGCGTCGGCTTCGAGATTCCGCTGCTGGTGGACATGCAGCCCGCCGGCCGCTGGCTCGGCGAGGAATACTTCCGCGCCGGCGGGTTGCCGGCCGTGTTCGCCGAGCTGATCGATGCCGGCAAGGTTCACGAGGGCGCGCTGACCTGCAACGGCCGCACCGTGGGCGAGAACTACAGCGGCCGGCACAGCTGGAACCGCGACGTGATCCGCACCTACGGGGAGCCCCTGATGGAGCGGGCGGGCTTCCTCAACCTGAAGGGCAGCCTGTTCGATTCGGCGATCATGAAGACCTGCGTCATCTCCGAGGAGTTCGCGGCGCGTTACCTGCGCAACCCCGCGGACCCGATGGCCTTCGAGGGCCGCGTGGTCGTGTTCGACGGGCCGGAGGATTACCACACCCGCATCGACGATCCGGCCCTCGACATCGACGAGAACACCATCCTGATCATGCGCGGCGCCGGGCCCATCGGCTATCCGGGTGCCGCCGAGGTGGTGAACATGCAGCCGCCCGGCGCCCTCATCCGGCGCGGCGTGACGTCGCTGGCCTGTATCGGCGACGGACGGCAATCCGGCACCTCCGGCACCCCCGCCATCCTCAACGCCTCGCCGGAGGCGGCGGCGGGCGGCGGTCTCGCGCTGCTGCAGACCGGCGACCGCGTACGCGTCGACCTCAACCGGCGCAGCGCCGACATCCTGCTCCCACCCGAGGAGCTGGAGCGCAGGCGGACGGATCTCGCGGGACGGGGCGGCTTCCCCTATCCAGCGACACAGACGCCGTGGCAGGAGATCTACCGCGATCAGGTGGGCCAGCTCGACCAGGGCATGGTGCTGAAGGGTGCGGTGAAGTTCCAGAAGGTCGCCCAGGTCTCGGGTGTGCCGCGGGACAATCACTGAGACGGACGGGAGCGCCGCCGCGACGGCTGTCCCTCGCCGCTCGGCCGGGACGGTGTCGCGGCCGGACGTTCCGGTCGTTGCGCCGGAAGCGCGCAGGTCGCCGGCCGGCGATTTCCGATCCGGTGAATTTTGAATACAACCAATTCCGGCGGACGCCATCCGCCGCCGGAGGATTGAGTCGTGACGGACGCGAGGGCTGAGACCGCGACGGCGCCGCGCGCCGCAGCACGCCTGGATGCCGGGTTGGCGCGCAGGCTGGCGGAACAGCTCCAGGGCGAAGCGCGCTTCGATGCCTTCACGCGCGGGCGCTACAGCACGGACGCCTCGATCTATCAGATCATGCCGGCGGGCGTCGTGCTGCCGCGCTCGGCCGCCGACATCGCCGCGACGCTGCGGATCGCCGCCGATCACGGCGCCCCCGTGATCATGCGCGGCGGCGGCACCTCGCAGAACGGCCAGCCGATCGGCCGGGGACTCGTCGTCGACTGCGCGCGCCATTTCAACGGCGTCCTGGCCTACGATCCGGAGGCCGGCACCATCACGGTCGAGCCCGGAATGGTGCTGGAGCGGCTCAACGCGCGGGTGAAGGCCGACGGCTGGTTCTTCCCGGTCGAGCCCTCGACGGCAACCCGCTGCACCATCGGGGGCATGGCGGGCAACAATTCCTGCGGTGCCCGGTCGCTGCGCTACGGGAAGATGAGCGACAACGTGCTGGCGATGGAGGCGCTGTTCCACGACGGAGAGGGCTTCGCCTTCGGCCTCCGCGGCGATGCGGCGGGGGTTACCGGCTCGGCGCGAGCGGAGGCGCTCGCCGGTCGCATGTGCGCCCTCGCGGAGCGCCACCGGGACGAGATCGTGTCCCGCTATCCGACGGTCCAGCGCCGGGTGGGCGGCTACAACCTCGATGCGCTGATCGAGGCCCGGCCGAACCTCGCACACCTGCTGGTGGGCTCCGAGGGGACGCTTGCCGCCACCACGTCGGTGACGCTGCGGCTGTCCCGCCTGCCGGCGCACCGGGTGATGGGGGTCTGCCACTTCCCGTCGTTCCGCGACGCCATGGAGACGACGCGGCACATCGTCGACCTTGACCCTGTGGCCGTGGAACTGGTCGACAACAACGTGCTGGTGCTCGGGGCCGACATCCCGCTGTTCCGCACGACGCTCGCGGACATCACCCGGGGCAAGCCGAACTGCCTGCTGCTCACCGAGTTCGCCGGTGACGACCTCGCCGCCCTGAAGCGCGGCCTCAAGCGCCTCGATGCCTGCATGGCCGATCACGGCTTTCCGAACGCCGTCGTCGAAGTGGTCGAGCCGCCCCGGCAGAGGGCGGTCTGGGAGGTGCGCGAAGCCTGCCTCAACATCATGATGTCGATGAAGGGCGACGCGAAACCGGTCTCCTTCATCGAGGATTGCGCGGTGCCGCTGGAGCACCTCGCCGACTACACCGATGCGGTCACCGCGGTCTTCACCAAGCACGGCACGCGCGGCACGTGGTACGCCCATGCCTCGGTGGGCTGCCTTCACGTCCGCCCGATCCTCGACATGAAGGAGGCGGGCGACGTGCGCCGGATGCGCCTGATCGCGGAGGAAACCTCCGAGCTGGTGCGCCGCTACAAGGGCTCCTATTCCGGCGAGCACGGCGACGGCATCTCGCGCTCGGAATACATCGAGCCCCTGTTCGGGCCGGTCCTGACCCGCGCCTTCGAGGCGGTGAAGGACGATTTCGATCCCGAGAACCGGCTCAATCCCAACAAGATCGTCCGGCCGCTCAAGATGGACGACCGCGACCTGTTCCGCTTCAAGCCGGACTATGCGGTGACGGCGCCGCCGAAGACCGCTCTCGACTGGTCGGATTGGGGCGGCTTCGGCGCGGCCGTCGAGATGTGCAACAACAACGGGACCTGCCGGAAGCTCGTGGGCGGGGCGATGTGCCCGTCCTATCGCGCCACCCGCGACGAGCAGCATCTCACCCGCGGCCGCGCCAATTCCCTGCGGCTCGCCATCTCGGGCCAGCTCGGCAAGGACGCCTTCACCAGCCCGGAGATGAAGCGGACCCTGGATCTCTGCGTCTCCTGCAAGGCCTGCCGCCGGGAATGTCCTACCGGCGTCGACATGGCCAAGATGAAGATCGAGTTCCTGCACCACTACCACGCCCGGCACGGGCTGCCGCTGCGGGAGCGGCTGATCGCCCAGATGCCGCTCTACGCCGGAGCCGCGGCGAAGCTCGCGCCGCTCCTGAACCTGCGCGACCGGTACCCGGTGCTCGCGGCCCTGTCGGAGCGAATGGCCGGACTCTCGGCGCGGCGCACCCTCCCGCGCTGGCGGCGGCCCTGGAGCGAGCAGGGCGAGGCCGCCCATCCGGGCGACGTGGCGGGCGACTTCCGCGACGTGATCCTGTTCGGCGACACCTTCAACCGCGCCTTCGAGCGCGAGAACCTGGAGGCCGCCGAGCGCGTGCTCCGGGCTGCCGGCTATCGCCTGCACCGGGTCGACCCGCCCCGTGGGCGGCGGCCGCTCTGCTGCGGCCGGACCTGGCTCGCCTCCGGCCAGACCGACCGGGCCCGCCAAGAGGCGCGGCGGACCCTCGACACCCTGCTGCCCTTCATCCGCGCCGGCGCGCGCGTGGTCGGCCTGGAGCCGTCCTGCCTGCTCACCTTCCGTGATGAGTTCGGCGCTCTGCTGCCGGGCGAGGATGCAAAGCTCCTGGGCCGGCAATCGGTCCTGTTCGAGGAACTGCTGGCCGCCGATCTCGCGGCGGGCCGGATCGAGCTGAAGCTGGCCGATCAGGGCGGCCGCGTCGCCCATCTGCACGGCCACTGCCACCAGAAGTCCTTCGGACTGATGGGTTCGGTGGAGACGGTCCTGCGGAGCGTGCCGGGGCTCGATCTGCGCGTGATCGAGTCGAGCTGCTGCGGCATGGCGGGTGCCTTCGGCTACCGGCCGGAATCGATCGACACCTCGTTCGCCATGGCCGAGCTGTCGCTGTTTCCGGCGCTGCGCGCCGCGGGGCCCGACGATCTCGTGGTGGCCGACGGCACGAGCTGTCGTCATCAGATCCACGACGGCCTCGGCATCCGCGCGGAACATGTGGCTCGCGTTCTGGATCAAGCCCTTGTGCCTCGACACTGAATTGCCGGCCCCATACACATGGAGCACAGGTCGTTGCGACCTGCCGTGTGTCGGGGGACCATGAACAAAATCGAGCCCGGGATCGGTATCAGCCGCCGTTACCTCCACGACGAGGTCGCGGAGCGGATGCGCGAACTGATCCGATCCGGCGAGATGGAGCCGAAGGCGCGGATCAACGAGAGCGAGTTGACGGAGCGCTTCGGGATCTCCCGCACACCGCTGCGGGAGGCGATCAAGATCCTGGCCACGGAAGGGCTGCTGGAGCTGCTGCCGAACCGGGGAGCGCGGGTCGCGAGCATCTCGGATGCCGAACTCGAGGAGATGATGGAGGTCATCGCCGGCCTTGAGGCGACCGCCGGGGACCTCGCCTGCCGCACGATCTCCGACGCCGAGATCGACGCGCTGCTCGTCGACCACGAGGCCATGGTCGCCGCCTGGAAGGCGAGCGACGAGGCCGGCTACTTCAGCCACAACCGCCGGATCCACGAAGGCATCATGGCGGCGAGCCGCAACACGATCCTGGCGAACATCTACGAAGGCCTGTCGGGCCGGATCCAGCGCTCGCGCTACTCGGCGCACCAGACGGCGGCGCAGTGGGCCCGGGCGGTGGCCGAGCACGAGCGGATGATCGAGCTGCTGCGTGCCCGGGACGGGGCGGCGCTCGCCGTGCTGATGCGCGAGCATATCCGCGGGAAGAAGTCCGTGATCGCCGCCAATTACGGGGTGGCCGAGGACGTCTGAGCGCCCCGGGACGACCGCGGGTCAGGCGGCGCTCGGTGCCCGCAGGCCCGCGACGAGGTCGGTGAAGCGGTCGCCTTGCACGACGACGTGGGTTCGCAGCGCCTCGGCGGCCTTGGTCTCGTCGCCGGCGAGGATCGCGGCGACGATCGCTTCGTGCTCGGCCAGCGATTGCGGCAGGCGCTGGCGGACGCGCAGCTGAAGGCGGCGGTAGGGCGCCAGGCGGCGGTGGAGGGACAGCGCCTGCTCGGCCAGGAACGCGTTGCGGCTCGCCCTGTAGACGACGGTGTGGAACACGTAATTCTCGGCGTAATACGCCTCGGTGTCGGACAGCGCGAGCGCGGCCCGGCACCCGTCGAGGGCGGCGCGCAGAGCCGCCGCGTCGTCGGGCACAAGCCGCCGCGCCGCGAGCCGGCCGCAGGCCGCCTCGATCTCCGCCATGGCCTCGAACATCGCGAGCAGGAGATGGGGCTCGGGGGCGCTGACGATCGCGCCGCGCCTGGGCTTGGTCTGCACCAGCCCGGTGACGGCCAGTTGGAGGAGCGCCTCGCGGATCGGCGTGCGCGAGACCCCGAACCGCGCCGCGAGCTGGTTCTCGTCGAGCCGCGAGCCCAGCGCGAGCTCGCCCGAGACGATCTCGTCCTCGATCCGCTGTCTCAGACGCTGGGTATGGTTCATTCTCCGGCAACCTCCCTCAGGATCCGGACGACGCACCTGACGCGACTCAGCGCTGTCAGGCCGCTGACACGTCGATGCATTATGCTGAAGCGTTGACAAAATATACATGCCAGTCATTCATGCATACAACGAAGCCGCCGCAATATTGCAGCGCACAATACTAAGCCGCTGTGTTTGCGGTGCGGGAGAGTATGATGACGCCGACTCGTCGTTCGCTTGTCGCAGCCACCCTCGCGGCACCCGTGGTCCTGAAGTTCGGCCTCGGATCGGCGCAGGCGGCCACGACGCTGAAGCTGTCCCACCAGTTCCCCGGCGGCACGATCGAGGAAGGCGACTTCCGCGACCGCATGTGCCGGAAGTTCGCCAAGATCGTGAACGAGCGCTCCAAGGGCGCCCTGGAGGTTCAGGTCTATCCCGGCTCCTCGCTGATGAAGACGAACGCCCAGTTCGGCGCCATGCGCAAGGGCGCGCTCGACATGTCGCTGTATCCGAGCCCGTACGCGGGCGGCGAGGTGCCGGAGCTCAACATCGGGTTGATGCCGGCCCTGGTGACCTCCTACGCCCAGGCTGTGGCGTGGAAGAGCGCCCCGGTGGGACGCAAGCTGGCCGAGATCCTCGACGCGAAGGGCATCATCCTGGTCTCGTGGGTCTGGCAGGCGGGCGGGGTCGCCAGCCGCGAGCGCCCGCTCGTCGCTCCGGCGGACGCCAAGGGCATGAAGGTCCGCGGCGGCTCGCGCGAGATGGACATGATGATGAAGGAGGCGGGCGCCGCGACCCTGTCGATCCCGTCGAACGAATCCTACGCCGCGATGCAGACCGGCGCGTGCGACGCGGTGATCACCTCGTCCACCAGCCTGATCTCGTTCCGCCTGGAGGAGCTGGCCAAGGCGCTGACCTCCGGGCGGGAGCGGTCGTACTGGTTCATGCTCGAGCCGATCATGATGTCCAAGACCGTGTTCTCCGGGCTGCCGAAGGACCAGCAGGATCTGATCATGGCGGTGGGCACCGAGCTCGAATCGTTCGGGCAGGCCGGCGCGAAGGAGGATGACACCCGGGTCGAGGAGATCTTCACCAAGGCGGGTGCCAAGGTCTCGCAGCTGGATGAAAAGTCGCTCGGGCAGTGGCGCGATCTCGCCCGGAATACCGCCTGGAAGGATTACGCCGGCAAGAACGCCACCTGCGCCGAGTTGCTCAAGCTCGCGGAGCAGGTCGCGTGAGCCACGGCTTCGACGCGGCTACCGCGGCCCCCGATGGGCAGGCCGCCGACGAACCCCGCCTGCCCGGGCTGCTCGGCCACTTCGACCGGGCGATGCGCCTCCTCAACCGGGTGATCCTGGCGCTCGGCGGCCTCTGCCTCGTCTCCGCCTGCCTGGTGCTGACCCACAGCGTGGTCGTCCGCTACGTCCTGAAGGAGCCGACGGACTGGCAGGACGAGATGGCGGTGTTCCTGATCATCGGGGCCACCTTCCTGTCGGCCGCGGGCGTGCAGGCCAAGCGCGGCCACGTGGCGATCGAGGCCCTGACAGGGCTGCTGTCGCCGACGGTGAACCGGATCCGGCTCCTCCTCGCGGACGTGATCAGCCTCACCTTCTGCCTGTTCTTCGCATGGAAGAGCTGGTCCCTCGACCACGAGGCCTGGGTCGACGGCCAGGTCTCGCAATCGACCTGGGGACCGCCGCTCTGGATCCCCTACACGCTCATGTCGTTGGGCATGAGCCTCCTCTGCCTGCAATTCGTCCTCCAGATCGCGGAGGCGCTGGCCTACGGACCCCGCGCCGCGGGCTGGGCGAAGCCGAAGATCGGGCTCGGTGCCGATCTGAACCGCAACCTCGAGCCCGAGGGCCCGGATCCGATGGGACAGACCGTGGCCGCGAAGGGAAAACGATGAGCACCGCGGCGATCGGCTTCCTCTATGCGGGCGCGACCCTCGGCGCGATGCTCTCGGGCATCCCCATCGCGTTCGCGCTGGGCTTCGTGGCGCTGGCCTTCATGGTGGCGTTCATGCCCGGCGCCTCGCTCGATACGGTGGCGCAGAACGTCTACGAGGAGATGGCCTCCATCACCCTGCTGTCGATCCCGCTGTTCATCCTGAAGGGCGCAGCGATCGGGCGGTCCCGGGCGGGCCAAGACCTCTACTCGGCCATGCACGCCTGGATGCACCGGATCCCCGGCGGGCTCGGCATCGCCAACGTCTTCGCCTGCGCGCTGTTCGCCGCGATGGCCGGATCGAGCCCGGCGACCTGCTCGGCGATCGGCTCGGCCGGAATCCCGGAAATGCGCAAGCGCGGCTACTCGCCGGGTTTCGCAGCCGGGATCATCGCGGCCGGCGGTACGCTGGGCATCCTGCTGCCGCCCTCGATCACGATGATCCTCTACGCGGTGGCGGCGGAGCAGTCGCTCGGGCGCCTGTTCCTCGCGGGGATCGGGCCGGGGCTGCTGCTCGTCGGTCTGTTCGCGACTTGGTCGATGATCCGGTTCCGGTCCGAATACGCCACCGCGAAGGCGATCCTGGAGAACGGCGGCCCGACCTCGCCGATCCTCACCGATGACCAGTACAGCATGGCGCAGCGCTTCTCGACGCTGCCGCGGGTCCTGCCCTTCGTGGTCCTGCTCACCGGCGTGATGGTGGCGCTCTACGGCGGCTATGCCACGCCCTCGGAGACCGCCGGCCTCGGCGGCCTGCTGGCCCTCGGGCTAATCGCCGCCATCTACGGCGTGTGGCGGTTCCGCGACGTCAGCCCGATCCTGACGGCGACGCTGCGGGAATCGACCATGCTGATGCTGATCATCGGCATGTCGCTGCTCTACGCCTACGTGATGAGCTACCTGCACATCTCGCAGGCGGCCGCGCAGGCGATCGTGGCGATGCAGCTCTCGCCCTGGCTGCTTCTGCTGACGATCCTGGCGCTGGTGATCGTGCTGGGCTTCTTCCTGCCCCCCGTCTCGATCATCCTGATGACCGCGCCGATCATCCTGCCGCCGCTGAAGGCCGCCGGATTCGACCTCGTCTGGTTCGGCGTGGTGATGACCATCACCATGGAGATGGGCCTGATCCACCCGCCGGTCGGCCTCAACATCTTCGTCATCAAGAACATCGCGCCGGACATCCCGCTGTCGGACATCATCTGGGGCACCCTGCCCTTCGTGCTGCTGATGGCGGTGGCGATTTTCATCCTCTGCCTCGTGCCGGGGATCGCCATGTGGCTGCCGGACCTGCTGCTGGCCTCGACGCGGTAGGATCCCGAGCGTCCGCCGCGGATCTCCCTCTGCCCTCCGTGGGAGAGAGAGAGCGCCCTTCCGCGGCGCCTCGACCTTGGCGGCGATGATGCGAGGTCCATGCGCCGGCCGGCGAGATCACCGCTTCGTCATCGCGCGGAGCGATCGGCGAGCCGCTCCGTCCCTCGCGAAGCGTCCTCGAAGCGTCCTCGAAGCGTCGTAGGATGAAGGACTGGTCGGCCGGCGGCGGCGAGGTGCGTCCTCGTGCGATCGTCACGGTCGCATCCGCGGGAACGGATGCCCAGGTCGCCGCGCACCGCGCCAAGACCCGCACCCCGGCCTCGCTGCGGGCTATCGTATTCGCCGTATCAGGATCGTTCATGAGTCTCGCATCGGTCCGGGCCTTCTTCGCCGAGAGGTCGCCCGACATCGCGGTCGTGGAACTGGACACCCGGACCGCCACCGTCGCGGAAGCCGCGGTCGCCCACGGCGTGGACCCGGCGCAGATCGCCAAGACGCTTTCGCTCCGGGTCGGCGATCAGGTCGTCCTGGTGGTGACCCGCGGGGATGTCCGCCTCGACAACAGGAAGGCGAAGGCAGTGCTCGGCGGCAAGGTCCGGATGCTCGATCTCGACGCGGTCGAGGCGATCACGGGCCACCCGGTCGGCGGTGTCTGCCCGTTCGGGCTCGCCGCTCCGCTACGCATCTACTGCGACGTCTCGCTCAAGGCGTTCGACGCGGTGGTTCCGGCCGCGGGCAGCGCCTGCAGCGCCGTCCGCATCGCGCCGGAGCGCATGGCCGCGCTCACGGGCGCCACCTGGGTCGATGTCTGTCAGGCACCGGGCTGAGCGCTGCGCTCAGCGCCCGGTCCAATTGGGCGGGCGCTTACCGAGGAACGCCTCCATCCCCTCGCGGAAGTCCTGGCTCATGTAGCACATCAGGATGAGGTCATCGCCCGGATGCGACGCGCCCTCTTCCGGCGCCTCCTCCTCGGCGAGGCGCCGCAGCCCCTCCTTGGTGGCCTGCATGGTGAGCGGCGCGTGCCCGGCCAGGAGCTGCGCCAGCGCATCGACCCGCTCGGTAAGCGCGGCGCGATCTTCGACGACCTCGCCGATCAGCCCGATCGACAGGGCCTCCTCGGCTCCGACGAGCCGCGCGGTGAAGATGATGTCCTTGACCCGGGCCGGGCCTATGAGGTCGGACAGCCGCTTGAGGTTGCCCTGGCTCAGACAATTGCCCAGCGTCCGCGCGATCGGGAAACCGAAGCGTGCGTCGCGGGTGGCGACGCGCAGGTCGCAGGCGGCCGCGATGGCCGCGCCGCCGCCCGTGCAGGCGCCCGCGATCGCCGCGATGGTTGGCACCCGGAGTCGCTCCAGGGAGCCCAGCACCCGGTCCATGAAGCGCTCGTAGCCCAGCGCGTCCTCGGCGGTGTTGAAGCTGCGGAACTGGGCGATGTCGGTTCCGGCCGCGAAGGCCTTGTCGCCGGCACCCGTGATGATCAGCGCCTTCACGGCCGGGTCGTCGGTGATCGCTTCGCAGCAGGTGATCAGGCCCTGATACATCGCGAAGGTCATCGCGTTGCGGGCCTGGGGCCGGTTGAGGACGATCCGGGCGATGCCGGCTTCGTCCGTCGTGAACAGCAGCTCGTCTGTCGCGGGCGCGGCTTGCATGGCACGGTCTCCGTTCGGCGGGGTCAGGCGACGGTCTCGCGGACCACACCCCGTGCGATCAGGCCGTCGATCTCGGCGGCCGCGTAACCGGCCTCCGCGAGGATCGCCCGGGAATGCTCGCCGAGCAACGGGGCAGGCCCGTGCACGCGACCGGGCGTGGCGGAGAATTTCACAGGCAGCCCCAGCGTCTTCATCCGGCCGACGCGGGGATGATCGACCTCGACCACCATCTCGCGGGCCAGCGTCTGCGGATCCCGGTGCATGGCGTTGACGTCGAGCACCGGGCCGGCCGGCACACCGCCGGCCTCCAGGCGCGCCAGCCACTCCGCCGAACCGTGGGCGCGGAAGACCGGGGCGAGGGTCGCGGCGAGTTCGTGCCGGTTGGCCATCCGGTCCCGGTTCAGCGCGAACCGGGGATCCTCACCGAGCGCCTCGGCGCCGATCGCCTTCAGGAGCCGCAGCCAGTTGGTCTGGTTGGCCGCCCCGATGGTGATCCAGCCATCGGCGGTCTCGACCGCCTCGTAGGGCGCGTTGAGCGGGTGGGCCGAGCCCATCGGCCCGGGCGCGATCCCGGTCGCCATGGCGATGGCCGACTGCCAGTAGGTGTGGGTGATCCCCGCCTCGAACAGCGAGGTGTCGACGGCCTGGCCCTGTCCCGTCCGGAGCCGGTTCGCGTAGGCCGCCAGGATGCCCATGGCCGCCAGGATGCCGGCGGTGATGTCGGTCACGGGCGGTCCGCACTTCATCGGCGGCCGGCCGGGCCCCTCCCCGGTCACCGACATGAGCCCGCTCATGCCCTGCGCGACGAGATCGAAACCGGCGCGATCAGCGTAGGGCCCGGTGCGGCCGAAGCCCGACAGCGAGCAGTACACGAGTTCCGGGAACTCCTGGCGCAGGGTCTCGTAGCCGATCCCGAGGCGCTCCATTGTGCCGCCCCGGTAATTCTCGATCAGCGCATCGGCCCCGCCGAGCAGGCGCCGCAGCACGGCCACGCCGTCCGGATCCTTCAGGTCGAGACTGATCCCGCGCTTGCCGCGGTTCATCATCATGTAAGCGGCGCTCTCACCCTCCAGGGCGGGCGGAACCGTACGACGGGTGTCGTCGCCGTCCATCTTCTCAACCTTGATGACCTCCGCGCCCATGTCGGCGAGCATCAGCCCGCAGACCGGGCCGGCCATGATGTGGGCGAGTTCGATCACCCGCATCCCCGCGAGCGGACCGGACCGCTTCGTCGCCCCCGCCATGGCGCCTACTCCCCGGCCGGGACGGTGGCTGCGGGACCGACCGGCGGCGTGACGGGATCCACGAACTCCCGCTCGGGATGCATCGTGAAGGCGAGCCCGGCCCCGAGCAGGCACAGGCCGATGGAACCGACGAACGGCAGCGTCCAGCTCCCCGTCAGGTCGACGATGACGCCGAAGACGATCGGCGAGACGATCGCCGCGAGGGCCGAGCCGGTGTTCATCAGGCCGCTGGCGGTGCCGGCATATTTCGGCGCGATGTCCATGGGCACGGACCAGATCGGCCCGATCACCAGCTCGGCGAAGAAGAAGCCGGAGGACAGGAGCAGCGCCACCAGGGTCAGGTCGCGGGTCATGAACACGCCCGCGAGGCTGGCTGCCGCGCCCAGGAAGCCGACGACGATCACCGACAGGCGGGCGAGCTTCACGTTGCCGGTCCGGTGCAGGATGGAGTCGCTCATCAAGCCGCCAACCGTGTCGCCCACCACGCCGGCGAAGAAGACGCCGGAGGCGAACAGGGCCGAGTTCTTCAGATCGAGGCTGTAGTTCTCCTTGAAGAAGCTGGGCAGCCACCCGAGGAACAGCCACAGCGTCCAGCCGTAGCAGAAGTAGGTGATGCTCACCGGCAGCATCCGCTTGGTCAGGGCGCCCCACGGCACGCTCTGCTTCGCGCCGACCTTGCGGGGCTCCGGCAGCGTCTCGAGTTCGGCGCGGGTGATCGCCGGATGGTCGGACGGGTCGTCACGGAAGTAGAGCCACCAGGCCACCACCCAGAAGAAGCTGACGGCGCCGAGGATCACGAAGCTGGTGCGCCAGCCGAAATGATAGATCAGGAAGGCGACGATCGGCGGCGCCACCGCGTTGCCCAGCCGCGCGAAGGCGTGGGTGATCCCCTGTGCGAAGCCGCGCCGACCGGGCGCCGTCCAGTTCTGCATGGCCCGGGTGGCCGTCGGGAAAGTCGCGCCCTCGCCGAAGCCCAGGAGCACGCGGGCCATGAACAGGCTCACGAGGCCGCCGACCATGCCGGTCAGGATCGTGGCCGTCGCCCAGATCACGCCGCAGGCGAGCAGCGTCCGCCGCGCGCCGAACTTGTCGCCGACGGAGCCGCCGATCACCTGGAAGATCGCGTAAGGGTACGCGAAGGCCGACAGGATCAGGCCGAAATCGGTCTTCGACATGCCGAACTCGCGCATGATCTCCGCGCCGGCCGTCGCAATGTTCACCCGGTCCAGGTAGGTGATGAAGTACATCACGCAGAGCAGGCCGAGCACGCCGTTCGTGGCGCTGAAGCGCTTCGACATCGACCGTTCCTCCCAGGGTGGGCACCGCGCAGGGTCGCCCGGCGCCTCGACCACGCGGTCGGGCGCTCTCTCGTAATGCATTATTCAAACGCGTCGCGAGGCAGAAGGCAACCGTTGAACTGACCGCGACGCGCGAATTGGTCGGGCACCGCAACGGGAAACGGGGACCGCGAGGGTCCCCGTTCCAGGTGCTCCTCTAGCGGCGGGACGCGATCCGCTCAGGCTGTGGCGGGGCGAAGCTGGCCCTGCTCCGCCTCGGCCGCGGTGCCGAGCGCCTTGCCGCGCGGACCGACCCAGCTTCCGACCCACTTGCGCTGCCACAGCGCCAGGCAGCCGAGCACGATCGCCGCGAAGGCCGCGTAGCCGATGAAGCCGTACGAGAACGATCCGGTATATTGCTTGGACAGGCCCATGACGTTCGGCAGGATCGCGCCGCCGAGGGCACCGACCTCGCCGATCATCGAGCCGGCCACCGCCGTGTTGTTGGGCCAGCGCAGGGGGACGAGCTGGAACAGCGCGCCGTTGCCCGCCCCGAGAGCCGCGAAGCACAGCATGAACAGGAGCGTCGTGAGGGCGAGGGACGGGGTCGCGGTCAGCGACAGGAACGTGGCGATCGCCGCGAGCAGCACGACCGACAGGACCGCGATGCCGCCCATCCGGTCGGCGAAGTAGCCGCCGACGATCCGGATGCCCGACCCCATGAAGGCCGCCAGCATGGTCAGGCGCCCGGCTTCGACCTTCGTCACGGCGAACTGCTCGTAGAAGAAGGTCGGAAGGAAGTTGGAGAGGCCGACGAAGCCGCCGAAGGTGATGACGTAGATCAGCGAGAAGGCCCAGCCGTCCTTCGTGAACAGGCAGGAGACGTGCTCCTTGAACGACTGGTGCTCGGCATCCGGCGGTTCCTTCGCCAGGACGATCATGACGACGAGCGGCAGCAGCATCACGACGCCCGCGAAGGCGTAGGTGGTCTGCCAGCCGTAGGCCTGGGCCAGCGGCGGAGCGAACAGCACCGCCAGCACGGTACCGGAATTCCCGGCCCCCGCGATGCCCATGGCCAGCCCCTTGTGCTCGGGCGGATACCAGCCCGAGCCGAGCGACAGCGCCACGCCGAAGGACGCGCCGGCGATGCCGAGCAGCACGCCCATGGCGAGCACGTCGTTGTACGAGGAGACGAACAGGTAGCCGTAGGCCATCGCCAGCATGATCACGCCCATCTCAGTGATCGCGGCGTTCTTGCGGCCGATATACTGGGCCAAAATTCCGAGCGGGAAGCGCATCAGCGCGCCGGCCAGGATCGGCAGCGAGATCATGAAGCCGGTCTGGGCCGGCGTGAGCTTGTAGGTCTCGGTGATGAACGGACCCATGGCCCCGTTCAGGACCCAGATGGCGAAGCAGAAATCGAAGTAGAGGAACGCCGCGAACAGCGTCGGGGGGTGACCCGACTTCATCACTGTCTTGAAGCTGGCCATAGCTGGTGCTCGTCTTGAGTGGGCGAACCGTCACGCGGTCGCTCATGCCGGGGAACCGGACTCACACCGTCCGCTGTTGGAGCGTCGTTGCTCCCGGCCGCATCAGGCGCGGCCCCTCCGTCATTGCAGCAAGCGTGCCAAGCTTCCGGTCTGCGGAGCCGGCACCGCGGCGACGCGGCGTCTGGCCGGCGCCGGATCAGCCGGTGCCCGCAATCCGGGCAGGCGTTGCCGAGCAAACGGGCGGCGCACCGCGCAGCGGGCCTCAGACCATTGAGGCGCAGCAGCAACACCCATGGGGAGAAAGCGATCGAGAGTCCCGGCGAACGCCCCGATAGTCCCTCCTGCAACTTGGCGGCGATGCGCGATATTTGCTAAGCCGCGGATTGAGCTGCCCCACGACTTCGTGCGTGCCGGCTCGATCGCGCGCCGTCGCAGAAGCCGGTGTCGCCATCCAGGGAAATCCGTACGATGTCCGTTCCAATCCGCCGCCTTCTCCTGGCCGGCTTCGCCGTTCTCGCCCTCGCCTCGACCGCCGAGGCCCAGGGCCGTGGACCGGTCGGAGAATCCGGGATCGACGGGTTCGGCGACGACGGACAGCTCTACCGGGATCAGAACGGCGCGTATTACGTCCGGCGCGGCGATCGTTACCTGCCCTACACGGGGCGCACCGACTTCGTCCGCCCGACCCCGGGCGCGCCCCCGGCCGCCCCCCCGCCGGCCGCGGGTCTGGACGCTCCCCTGTCGGAGCCGGCCCGTCCAGGCGTGGCACCGGGCGCCCAGGGATTGTCACCGCTTGAGGCCGCCAAGGCCAAGGCGGTGCTTCGCGCACCCGACAACGAGCCGATCGACTACGCCAAGGCCTATGGGCCGATCGCCGACGACGTGTTCCCGGTCCAGGCCTTCAATTATAAGAAGATGAACCCCGCCTACCTCCGGCAGGAGATCGCTTACCGCGGGCCCTACGAGCCGGGCACGATCATCGTCGACCCGCGGGCGCACCAGCTGACGCTGGTCGAGGAGAACGGCCGGGCCCGGCGCTACGGTGTCGGCGTGGGCAAGCAGGGCTTCTCGTGGTCCGGCAGCGCCACGGTCAATTCCAAGCAGGCCTGGCCGGACTGGTACCCCCCCAAGGAGATGATCGCGCGCAGCCCGAAGCTCGCCGGCGAGGTCGACAAGCTTCAGAGCGGCCTGGGCGTCGCGGGCGGCCTGCGCAATCCGCTCGGGGCACGGGCCATGTACCTCTGGCAGGGCAACAAGGACACGCTGTTCCGCATTCATGGCACGCTCGAGCCGTTCTCCATCGGCAAGAGCGTTTCCTCCGGCTGCATCCGGATGATCAACCAGGACGCCATCGACCTGTTCAGCCGCGTCAACGTCGGCAGCAAGGTCGTCGTCCTGAACTGAGGCCGCGCGGCAGCGGCCGCGCGACGCTTCAGCTGAGCCCGCGCCGGTGCTCCCCGAGGATCCGCCGGACGGTACCGGCTTCCGACCGGTAAACCAGCGTTTCCGTCTGGATCCGGTCGGGCCGGAACCGCACGCCCCGCAGGAGCGCCCCGTCGGTGACGCCGGTGGCGGCCACGATCACGTCGCCGCTGACCAGATCGGTGAGGTCGTACTTCCGGTCGAGATCGGCGATGCCCATCTCCGCCGCGCGGCGACGGCGCTCGGACGTGTCGAGGATCAGGCGCCCCTGCATCTGGCCGCCGATGCACCGCATGGCGGCCGCCGCCAGCACGCCCTCGGGGGCGGCACCCGTCCCGAGATACAGGTCGATGCCGGTATCCTCGGGGCTCGCGGTGAAAATGATGCCGGCGATGTCGCCGTCCGAGATCAGGCGGACCGCCGCGCCCGCCGCCCGCACCTCCGCGACCAGGGCGGCATGCCGCGGCCGGTCGAGGATCAGCGCGGTGATCTGCTGCGGGTCGACACCCTTGGCACGGGCGAGCGCCGCGATGTTCTCGGTGGGGCTGGCGTCGAGATCGACGAGGCCCGCGGGATAGCCCGGACCGATGGCGATCTTCTGCATGTAGACGTCCGGGGCAGCGAGCAGCGAGCCGCGCTCGGCCATCGCCATCACCGCGATCGCGCCCGGCATGTCCTTGGCGCAGAGCGTCGTGCCCTCCAGCGGATCGACCGCGATGTCGACCTCGGGCCCGTCGCCCCGACCCAACGTCTCCCCGATGAACAACATCGGCGCCTGATCGCGCTCGCCCTCCCCGATCACGACGGTCCCGCGGATCGGCAGCAGGTTGAGTTCGTCCCGCATCGCGTCGACGGCCGCCTGATCCGCGGCCTTCTCGTCGCCTTTGCCGCGCAGGCGTGCGGCCGCGATGGCGGCGCGCTCGGTCACGCGGGCGAGTTCGAGGGCGAGCGTGCGCGGCACGCCGCGTTGCGCGGACCTGGGGGCGTCAGCCATCGTTTCCTGCCTCTGTCCGGGCCCGATCTTGAAGTCGGATCCCGGTTTGAACGCCGCCGGGCGTCGGGCGTTCAGTCTAAGGCCCGCTTACCGTGGTCGAATAACATGCATCAACCTGCGAATAGCACTCACAGGTTGTTTTACTCCCGCTCGATCCGGATGACCTGCGGGGGCTCGGCCAGCAGCCCGTCGTCGCCGATGGCGTCGAGCGCAGCCCGGATGTTGCCCTCGGTCGCCGCGTAGGTGATCAGCACGAGAGGCACGGGCCGCCCGGACCGCCCGCGTGGATCGGTGTCGGCACTCTCGGTCCGACGCTGCAGGATGCTCTCCAGGGAGATCTCCCGCTCGGCCATGCGCTGGGCGACACCGGCCGCGACACCGGGACGATCGTGGACAGTCAGGCGGATGTAGTAGCCGCCTTCGTGGCGCTGCATCTCGACCCGCTCGCTGGCGCTCATCGCCGAGGCCGGGATTCCGAAGGTGGCGCGCACGATGCCGCGGGCGACGTCGGCGATGTCGGCCAGAACCGCGGAGGCCGTGGCCTCGCCGCCGGCGCCGGGCCCGATGAGGGTCAATTCGCCGACCGCGTCGGCATCGATGGTCACGGCGTTGGTCACGCCCATGACCTGCGCGATCGCGGAGGATTTCGGCACCATCGTCGGGTGAACGCGCTGCTCGATCCCGGCCTCGGCCGCCTGCGCCACGCCGAGCAGTTTGATCCGGTAGCCGAGCTCGTCCGCCATACGCAGATCCAGGGGCTGAACCCGAGAGATTCCCTCCACCGACACGCCGTCGGCATCGACGGCCGTGCCGAAGGCGAGGCTCGTCAGGAGCGCGAGCTTGTGCGCGGTATCGAAGCCCTCGACATCGAAGGTCGGGTCCGCCTCGGCGTAGCCCAGCGCCTGTGCGTCCTTGAGGCAGGCCTCGAAGGTGAGGCCCTCGCGCTCCATGCGGCTGAGGATGTAATTGCAGGTGCCGTTCAGGATCCCGTAGATGCGCAAGATCGTGTTGCCGGGCAGCCCCTCCCGCAGGGTCTTGATCACCGGGATGCCGCCGGCCACCGCCGCCTCGAAGGCGAGGGCCACGCCGTTCTCCTCGGCGAGCGCGGCCAGGGCCGCGCCGTGACGCGCCAGAAGGGCCTTGTTGGCGGTGACCACCGGCTTGCCGACTCCGAGCGCGGCCTCGACGACCGCCTTGGCCGGGCCCTCCGCGCCGCCGATCAGCTCGACGACGCAGTCGACGTCGCCGGATCGCGCCAGCGCCACGGGATCGTCGAACCACGCCACGTCGGTGAGATCCAGGCCGCGGTCGCGGCTGCGGTCGCGCGAGGAGACCGCGGCGACGCGGATGTCGAGGCCGGCCGCAGCGAGCGCCGCACGGCGGCGCTCGACCATCCGGACCACGGACGCACCGACGGTGCCGAGCCCGGCGATCCCGAGGCGAAAGCTCACTGTCATCACCCTTTCCGTGCCCGGGCAGCCGCGATGGACCGGGCGCCCGATGCGGCGCACTTCTGCAAGAATTCCGCACGGGCCGCAAGGAAACCGCCGGGCGCCCGGGACCGGCTCATCCGGCGGCCTCGCGATGACGGATGGCGGTCGCCACCAGCGCGTAGAGGACGGCCGCGTTCATGAGGTGCCAGAGCGCGTGCGTGCCCGTCGGCCACGCGGCACAGACTGCCTGATCGGCGGTGCGGGCAACCAGCGAGACCAGGAACAGTACGCCGATGCCGGCGAGCCGCCACCCGGTGTTGAGGATGCGCGCCTCGGGCCGGCCTAGCACGGCCGCGGCCATGCCGAACAGCGCGAGCAGGGCCGGCAGGTAATCGATCGAGCCGTTCGTCAGGCTCGAAACGTCGGCACCGGCCAGCCCGTCGAGCATCGGTGTCAGCGCGAAGCCGAACAGGACGAAACCGGCGGTTGCCGCGGCGACGCGCGTCGGACTGAGCCTCAGGAATCGACGCAGCGCCAGCGTCAGGTAGGCGTAGATGAAGAGCGCGATCGGGATCACGTCGGCGAGCAGCGCCGCGTAGATCGCCAGCGTGTGGAACAGGAACGAGCCGAGGCCGACCACGGCGATCAGGCCCGCGAGGGCGAGACAGGCGCGGTCCGGCGGCTCGGCCCTGAAGGCGCGCCGCGCCGAGGCGGCCGCCGCGAGCAGGAAGGCGCCGTTCGAGAGGGCGTTGGCCGGTTCGGCCCAGAAGCCCGGGTCGTTCCGCTCGCAATAGGCCTTGATCGGCTCGAACCGATCCATCCCGCGACCCTAGTATTCCGATCTTGCGCCGGGATGGCCTTGTCAGGGCGCGGCGAAGCGCGGATGACGGCGCGGCGGCGACCGGAAGCGAGGCGATGCGGATCACCACCTGGAACGTCAATTCGATCAAGCAGCGGCTGCCGCATCTCCTCGCCTTCCTGGAGGAGGCGCGGCCCGACGTGGTCTGCCTGCAGGAGTTGAAGTGCCAAGACGAAGCCTTCCCGCGCGCCGAGGTTGAAGCCGCCGGCTACGCGGTCGAGACGCTGGGTCAGAAGGCCTATAACGGCGTCGCGCTCCTGGTCCGGAAGCCCCTCGAGATCGCGCCGGATTCCCTCCGGCGCGGCCTGCCCGGCGACGCGTCCGACGAGCAGGCCCGCTACATCGAGGTGCTGGTGACCGGCACGGAGACGCGGCCGGTGCGGGTCGCGTCGATCTACCTGCCCAACGGCAACCCGGTGGACAGTCCGAAATATCCGTACAAGCTCGCCTTCCTGGAGCGTCTCCGGCTTCACGCCCGGGCGATCATGGCGGACGAGATCGCGGTGGTCCTGGCGGGCGACTACAACGTCATCCCCGAGCCCGCCGACGCAGCCGATCCCGAGGCTTGGCGCGGCGACGCCCTCTTCCTTCCCCAGAGCCGGGCCGCGTTCCGGGTCCTTCTAGCCGAGGGCTACACCGACGCCCTGCGCGCCTGCGATCCGCGCGACGGGCTCTACACGTTCTGGGACTATCAGGCCGGCTGCTGGCAGCGGAATGCCGGCATCCGCATCGACCACCTGCTGCTGTCGCCCCAGGCGGCCGACCGGCTGATCTCGGCCTCGGTGCAGAAGCACCTGCGCGGTCTCGACAAGCCCTCCGACCACGTGCCGGTGACGGTCGAACTCTCCGCCGGCTGAGTCCTGCCCTAGATTGCCGGGACGGGCCGGCGCAAGGTCGCGGCCGTGCCCTTCAATCCTGGGAGTTCCGCTTGATCGTCTATGGTACCGGCTATTCGCCCTACGTCCGCAAGGTTCTGGTCTCGCTCACCGAGAAGGGCGTCGCCTACGAGCACCGGCCGGTGATGTTTCACGCGCCGGATCCCGACTTCCAGGCGGCGAGCCCCCTGGGCAAGATCCCGGCCGTCGAGGTCGACGGGTTCAGGCTCGCGGATTCGTCGGCCATCCTCTGGTACCTCGAGCGCAGGCACCCGACGCCGGCCCTGGTGCCGACCGATCCGCAGGCCCTCGGCCGCGCGGTCTGGTTCGACAAGTTCGGCGATACCGAATTGTTCGGGAAGCTGATCGTGCCGTTCGTCGAGCGGGTGCTGAAGCCCAACATGATGGGTCAGCCCACCGACGAGGCCGCCGTCACCAAGGCCCTCGACAAGGACCTGCCGCCGCTGTTCGACTACCTGGAACGGCAGATCTCGGGCCCGTACCTCGTGGGCGACGCGTTCAGCATCGCCGACATCTCGATCGCCACCGGCTTCTACAATTTCCACGTGGCCGACGCGCAGGTCGACGCGGGCCGCTGGCCCAAGCTCGCCGGCTACGTCGCCGAAACCCTGGCACGCCCGTCCTTCCAGGCCGCGCAGGCCGCCAAGAAGGGCTGAGGATCGCGGATCAGGCGGCGGTCAGCGCCGCCGCTTGATCGAACCCACGGTCTGCAGCTGCGTCTGCGCCTCGGCGCGGTCGTCGTCGTTGGCGGCCGCCCAGTTCTTGTCGTAGAGCCCGACGATCCAATCGTCCTTGCGGCTCTCCGCGCCCTCGCGGGCCAGCGACAGCCACATCAGGCCCTTCACGCGCTGGATGGGGATCCCGCCGAGGCCGTTGACCAGCATGTCGCCGAGCAGCGCCTGCGCGGGGTGATGCCCCTTCTCGGCCGCAAGGTTGAACCAGCGCGCCGCCTGCCGCGGATCGGACTCGACGCCGGTGCCGTCGAGGTAGAGCCGGGCCAGATTGTACTGCGCGTTGGGGTCGCCGTAATACGACGCCGCGTAGTTGAACATGTCGTAGGCGCGCTCGGGGTTAGGGCGCACGTAGCTGCCCTTGATCCCCTCCAGGAAGTAGGTGCCGAGCGCCGTGAAGGCGCTGCCGAGGACCGCGGAATTCTGCGGATCGGGGCCGTCATCGGTGCTGGCGTCGGCGATCCGGGAGAAGAACTCGAACGCCTTCAGGTCGTCGTGGGGCACGCCGTCGCCCTCGGCGTACATCCGGCCGAGCTTCCACAGCGCCAGGGCATGACCCTGGCCCGCGGCGTATTCCAGCGCCCGTGCGGCGCCCTGCTTGTCGCCGGCATTGTACTCGCGCACGCCCGCCCGGAGCGCGTCCTTGGCCGACCGGTAGCCCTTGTCGGCCACGGGCACCTGAGCCGGGACCTGGACCGGCGTGCGGATGCTGGCATCGAGGGCCCGGGGCGCGGCCGTCGGCACGACGAGCAGGGCCAATGCCCAGGCCCCGGCGGCGATCCTGCCCGCGCGCCTGAGTCGGATCCGACCGGGATCGACCCCGGCCGGCGCCTGACGCCGGCTGAGGTCAGTCCTAGACGTCCGCATAGCTCTGCGTCTCCTTGGCCCCTCCCGGATGGGTGACGGCGCCGTACAAGGCCGGCCCGACGCCCTGCGCGTATTTCCAGAGATAGCCGGAGGTCGCGGCGTTGGTCCGCGGCGTCCAGGCTTTCCGACGTTCGGCGAGTTCCTCGTCCGAGAGAGCGACGTCGAGCGTGCCCTGGATCGCATCGAGGGTGATCATGTCGCCGTCGCGGATCAGGCCGATCGGACCGCCGACGGCAGCCTCCGGCCCGACATGGCCCACGCAGAACCCGCGGGTGGCGCCGGAGAAGCGCCCGTCCGTGATCAGCGCGACCTTGTCGCCCATGCCCTGACCGTAGAGGGCCGCAGTGGTGGACAGCATCTCGCGCATCCCCGGACCGCCGCGCGGCCCCTCGTAGCGGATGACCAGAACCTCGCCTTCCTTGTAGGTGCGCGCCTGCACGGCCTCGAAACAGGCCTCCTCGCCGTCGAACACGCGGGCCGGGCCGGTGAAGACCTGCTTCTCGGCGGCCATGCCGGCGACCTTCACGATCGCGCCCTCGGGCGCGAGGTTGCCCTTCAGGCCGACGACGCCCCCGGTCGCCGTGATCGGCTTGTTGGCGGGGTAGACGACGTCCTGGTCGGGATTCCAGGTCACGCGGTCCATGTTCTCCGCGATGGTGCGGCCGGTGACCGTCAGGCAGTCGCCGTGCATGAAGCCGTGATCGAGCAGCGTCTTCATCAGCAGTGGGATGCCGCCGACCTCGAACATGTCCTTCGCGACGTAGCGGCCACCGGGCTTCAGGTCGGCGATGTAGGGCGTGCGCCGGAAGATCTCGGCGACGTCGAACAGCGTGAACTCGATGCCGCACTCGTGGGCGATGGCCGGCAGGTGCAGGGCCGCGTTGGTCGAGCCGCCGGAGGCGGCGACCACGGTGGCGGCGTTCTCCAGCGCCTTGCGGGTGACGATGTCGCGCGGGCGGATCTGCTTGGCGAGCAGCTCCATCACCTTCTCGCCGGCGGTGGCGCAGAACTTGTCGCGGATCTCGTAGGGCGCCGGGGCACCGGCCGAGTAGGGCAGCGCGAGGCCGATGGCCTCGGAGACGGTCGCCATGGTGTTGGCGGTGAATTGCGCGCCGCAGGCGCCGGCCGACGGGCAGGCGACCTGCTCCAGCTCGTCCAAATCCTCCAGGCTCATGTCGCCGACCGCGACCTTGCCGACCGCCTCGAACAAATCCTGCACGGTCACGGGCTTGCCGCGGAACGAGCCCGGCAGGATCGAGCCGCCGTAGATGAAGATCGACGGCACATTGAGCCGGACCATCGCCATCATCATGCCCGGCAGCGACTTGTCGCATCCGGCGAGGCCCACCAGGGCGTCGTAGGCGTGGCCGCGCATGGTCAGCTCGACCGAATCCGCGATGACTTCGCGGGACGGCAGCGAGGCGCGCATGCCGCCATGGCCCATGGCGATGCCGTCGGTCACCGTGATGGTGCAGAACTCGCGCGGCGTGCCGTTGGCGGCGGCGACCCCCTTCTTCACCGCCTGTGCCTGGCGCATCAGCGAGATGTTGCAGGGCGCGGCCTCGTTCCAGCAGGAGGCGACGCCGACGAGCGGCTGGTGGATCTGCTCACGGGTCAGGCCCATGGCGTAGAGGTAGGAGCGGTGCGGGGCGCGGTCGGGCCCCTCCGTGACGTGGCGGCTCGGCAGCTTCGACTTGTCGTTCAAACGCGTCACCATGACTTCAGACCAAGCCTTCGCACAGCCAATCCCGAAGGTGCGCAGGACCGTGGCGCCTCGCCGTTCGCGATGCGCCGGATGGGTCGTCCGCCTGCTCGGGAAGTCCTCTTTTCCGAACGGTAAAGCGTTGTCGAAATTGCCGTTTACCGCGGATCTTGAGGTGGGCCCGGACTATGGCGGGATCGCGGCGTTTACGGGCAGGTCTCGGGGCGGAGCCGGGATCGTTTTACGGTGTTGCGACCCCGCCACAGCCACGCTTGGGGCCATTTCGCGAGATCAGAAATGGCCAAGGTCAATCACGCTGGGACAGACCGCATGGTGGCCGCGGCACGGCGTTCGCGTTCGGCCGGAGCCGGTGCCGGGCGTCCATGGCGGCCGGTCCGGGATCGTGCCGCCCCGATCAGTGCGCGGGTCCGCAGCCTGAGGCAAATGTCGGGACGGGGCTCGCGCCGGAGCATGTCCGGGCCGGCTCCAGCGACGCCGGCCCCGCTCCGAACTCAGTCCGACGTTCCGTCCGCGTCGGGAAGCGGGCGCGCAGGTCCCCGGGCCGCCAGGGCGCGGTCGCTCTCGTCCTTGAGTGTCACGCCGGTGAGACCGAGGGAGAGCGCGCGCGCCAGCAGCCAAGCGAGCTTAAATGCCGCGAGATCGGGCGCGAGGCCGGCGCTCCGCACGTTCGAGATGCAGTTGCGCTCGGCGTCCGAGCGACCCGGCCGTGGGCCGACGGTGAGGTAGATGCCCAGGCTGTCGGGTGACGACAGGCCGGGTCGCTCGCCGATCAGGACGGCGACGGCGCGCACGCCGAGCGCCTGTCCGATATCGTCCCCGAGGGCCACCCGCGCCTGCCGGGCGATGACGACGGGCGCCAGCGTCCACCCCGCCTTCCCGGCATGGGTCCCGATTGCCGCCAGGACCGGCGCGGCGTTCTCGTGCACCGCCCGGGCCGACAGACCGTCCGCGACCACTACGGCGAGATCGGCGCCGTCGGCCTCACCCTGGAGCGCGACACGATCCTCCGCCGCGAGCCGGCGTCCGAGATCGGGCCTGCGCAGGTAGGTCGCCCGGTCGGGCGCCTGCGAGGCGACCGTCAGCGTGGGGAAACCGAGATCCGCGATCCTGCCCGCGAGGGCCGCGGCCTCGAGCGGCGCGTGCACGGCGTCGCGGGCCTGGGCGTGATCGAGGCCGAAGCGCAGCACCGCGCGGGTGGGCAGCCCGCTGCCCGCGCGGCCGAGCCCGATCCGGGCCGGTGTCAGTCCGGCGAGACGTGCCCAGATCGCGCGGTTGTCGCCCACGCCGTCTGTCATGCGGCGAGACCGGGCGCCGAGGACAGGAGGGGCGTCTCCGCGCCCTGGATCAGGGCTCCCGCGCCGTCCGTGAGCCCGAGCCCGTGCAGCCACGCCTCGAATTCCGGGGCGCGCCTGAGGCCGAGCACCTCGCGCAGGTAGAGCGAATCGTGGAACGACGTGGATTGATAGTTCAGCATCACGTCATCGGCCCCCGGTACGCCCATGATGTAGGTGCAGCCGGCCGCGCCGAGCAGCGTCAGCAGGGTGTCCATGTCGTCCTGATCGGCCTCGGCGTGATTGGTGTAGCAGACATCGACGCCCAGGGGGACGCCCATCAGCTTGCCGCAGAAATGGTCTTCCAGTCCGGCCCGGATGATCTCCTTGCCGTCATAGAGGTATTCGGGGCCGATGAAGCCCACGACCGTGTTCACCAGCAGCGGTCGGAAGGGGCGGGCCACCGCGTAGGCCCGTGCCTCCAGGGTCTGCTGGTCGATGCCGTGATGCGCATCCGCCGACAGCGCCGAGCCCTGGCCGGTCTCGAAGTACATGCAGTTGTCGCCAATCGTGCCGCGCTTGAGCGCCGATGCCGCCGCATGGGCTTCCTTCAACATCGAGAGTGTTACCCCGAAACTGGCATTGGCCTTCTCGGTGCCGGCGATCGACTGGAAGACGAGATCCACCGGCAGGCCCCGCTCCATGGCGGCGAGCGTGGTCGTGACGTGGGTGAGCACGCAGGCCTGCGTGGGGATCGCGTGGCGCTGGATCACCGCGTCGAGGAGTTGCAGGAGGTCGCCGATCGCCTGGACGGAATCCGATGCCGGGTTGATGCCGATGACCGCGTCGCCGCAGCCATACGCGAGCCCGTCGAGGATCGCCGCCGTGATGCCTTGCGCATCGTCGGTCGGGTGGTTCGGCTGCAGCCGCACGGCCAGGGTGCCCGGCAAGCCGATCGTGTTGCGGAAGCGGGTCACCACCCGGCACTTCCGCGCCACCGAGATCAGGTCCTGATTGCGCATGATCTTGGAGACCGCGGCGGCGATCTCGGGGGTGATGCCGGGTGCGATCCGCGCCAGCGTCTCGGGCGCGGCGGTAAGCAGGAACTCGCGGAAATCGCCGACCGTCAGGTGGCTGATCTCCGCGAAGGCGGCTGCGTCGTGGATGTCCAGGATGAGGCGGGTGACGTCGTCGGCCTCGTAGGGGATCAGGGGCCGCGCCAGGATCTCGGCGAGGGGCACCTCGGCGAGGCACCAGCGGGCCGCCGCGTTCTCCTCCGCGGATCCGGCCGCGATGCCGGCGAGCCGGTCGCCGGACCGGACCGGCGTCGCCTTCGCCATCAGCGTGGCGAGGTCGGCGAAGGCGTGGGTACGTGGGCCGACGACGTGACGGTAGGCCATGCGGACTCCCCGGGGACAGGATCACCCGATCACAGGATAGGGCGATCCGATGCGGATGTCCGCTCAGGCCGCCCCCGCATGCGGCGCCGGGATCTCCGTGGAGATCGCGTCCACCGTGCGGGGCATCGGGCTGCCCTGCCCGTCCGCCCGCTGGATCCGCACCTGCTGGTTGACCGGCTGCATGTTGCCGAACGGCGTCGAGAAGGCGATCTCGGCGGCATCGCGCCCGACGCCGATGCGCACCAGACCGTCGAGGTCGGCCTGCCGGGTGGCGTCGAACAGCCACCAGCGGCCGTCGAGATAGGCCTCGAAGACCGCGTGGAAGTCGCTGGGCACGAGGCCGTGGGCGTAGCAGCTCACGAACCGGGCCGGGATGCCGAGCGCCCGGCAGAAGGCGGCGCCGATATGCGCGAAGTCGCGGCAGACGCCCGCCCGCTTGAGCAGGGATTCGTCCGCCGTCGTCTCACCGTCGCTGGTCCCGGGCTGATAGGCGATATGGTCGTGGATCCAGTTGCAGATCTGGTTCACCCGGGCGTAGCCCTTGGGCAGCGCCCCGAACTCCGCCAGCGCGAACGGCGTGAGCCGGTCCGAGGAGACGAACCGGCTCGGCAGGAGGAACGGCAGGATATCGAGGGGCAGTTGCCCGATCGGCGTCTCGTTGATGGTTTCGGGGTCGGCGCGGTGGACCGTGAGATTGACCTCGGCATTGTACTCCAGCGCGAACTGGCCGGTCGGCACATTGACCGCGAGATAGCGGTTCTGAAGGTCGGGCGTCGTGTACAGGTCGCGCTTCAGGTTCGGTGTCAGGACCAAGCTCTCGCTCAGGATCTCGACGCTCTTCAGCTTCGCCACCTCCAGATTGAAGATGAAGGTGGTGTCCGACAGGATGTTGTAGGACAGGCTGCAACCCAGGATGTAGCGCATCGGATCTCCTTGCCGGACGACGGCTTCGCCATCGTCCAAGCAAGGGATGCGCCCGATCGTCGGTTCCGGCTCAGGCCGCTCGCGGCAGCATCAGCACCGTCAGCGAGCGGACGCCCTGGGCGCCGTGGATCAGCACGCCCTCGATGTCGGCGGTGGCGGACGGGCCGGTATGCAGCACGGCGTAGGCGGAGCGACCGAATTCCGGACGCCGGTAGGCCGCCTGCACGTTCGGCAGTATGTCGGCCGGGTCGAGCAACACAACGAGGTGCTGCGCGAGATAGGCCACCGCGTTCACGATCAGCTGATCTTCCGTGAACAGGACCGAGCCCGTCTCGGCGATGCCGAACACCGCCCGGACCACCGCCACATCGACGTCCTCGACCTCCTGTGGAGAGCGCACCGCCCGGAGGTCGCGATTGCCGGCGAGTTCCGGGACCGCGGACGCGATGACCGTCGCCGCATCGAGCCGCTCGCGCACGCCCGCGAAGACGTCATCGGTGCCGGGCTCGGCCACCCGGCCACCCATGCGCTTCAGCCGGTCGCCGAACTCGACCACGAGGTCGTCGCCGACCAGCGGGGCGAACAGCGGCACCTCCGGGAGGGGGAAGTCGCCCGCCGGGCGGTTCCGGCGGATGTCGGCCAGGATCGCGTCGCGGGCGCTCATCGGGCCGTGTCCTTCATCCGGTTCTGCTTGTACCACGCGTGGAAGGTCTGGCGCGGCGCGTCCGGCATCTCGCGCTTCTTCCCCCAGGTGTTCAGCGGATTGTAGACCGCGAAGCGCGGCAGAACCTTGAGGGCGGAGTCCGCGGCGCCAATCGCCGCCCGGTAGGCCGCCGGCCGGGACAGCACCGCGCCCGCGGCCTTCATCATGCCCTGCTTGAGGGCGGGGATCTGGTGCTCCTCCACCAGCACCTTGCGCCACGCGAAGATCTGCTCGTGAATGTTGATCTTCACCGGGCAGACGTTGGTGCAGGAGCCGTTCATCGTCGAGGAGAACGGCAGCGTTGAATATTTCCGCTTGTTGAAGGTCGGGTCGATGATCAGGCCGATCGGCCCGGAATAGGTCGCCCCGTACGAGAGGCCGCCGGAGCGCCGGTAGACCGGGCACGTGTTCATGCAGGCGCCGCAGCGGATGCACTTCAGGGAGGTCCAGAACTCCTCCATGCCGAGCCGCTCCGAGCGGCCGTTATCGACCAGCACCATGTGCATCTCGGTCCCCGCGCGGGGACCGCGGAAATGCGATGTGTACTGCGTGATCGGCGAACCCAGCGCCGAGCGCGACAGCAGGCGGATGAAGACGCCGAGATGCTCGACCTTCGGGATGATCTTCTCGATGCCGATCGAGTGGATCTGCAGCGGCGGCACGTTGCCGGAGAGGTCGGCGTTGCCCTCGTTGGTGCAGGTGACGACCGAACCGGTCTCCGCGATGGCGAAGTTGCACCCGGTCATGCCGGCATCGGCCTTCAGGATGTAGGGCCGCGTCGTCTCGCGCTGGCTCTCGGCGAGGTAGTGGGCGTCGTCGTTGTCCGGATCGGTGCCCAACGTCTTGGCGAAGACCTCGGCCACGTCCATCCGGGTCTTGTGGACCGCCGGAGCCACGACGTGGCTCGGCTCCTCGTTGTCGAGCTGCTGGATGCGCTCGCCGAGATCGGTCTCGATGACCTCGATGCCGTTGGCCGCCATGTGGTGGCGGAAGCCGCACTCCTCTGTGAGCATCGACTTGGACTTGACCAGGGTCCTGGCGCCGCGGCTGCGCAGGATTTCCAGGACGATGCGGTTGTGGTCGGCGCCGTCCCGGGCCCAGTGGACCTGGACGCCGTTCGCCTTCGCGGCCGCCTCGAACTGCTCGAGATAGCGGTCGAGATGGCTGAGCGTGTGGGTCTTGATCTGCGACGCGAGGTCCCGCAGCGCCTCCCATTCGGGGATGCCGTGCGCGGAGACGTCGCGCTTCTTGCGCAGATCCCAGAGGCGCTCGTCGTGGGCGGCCTGATGCAGCGGCGCGGCGAGGAAGCGCTCGGCCGCCTCGGCCTGATCGATCGGCCGGTCGCCGCGGATCTTGGCGCCCCGCGGTTGGGGCTCGCGGACCTTCGGCGCGCGGATCGGCTTCGAGGCGGCCTCGGCGTGCTGGAGGCGGCCGCCGTCCTGCGAACGCTCGCTCTCGTCGTCGCGGGCCCGCACTTCCGGGTGGATGACGCCCTCGCGCTCGCGCGGGTTCAGATCCTCGACGCTCATGCGGCGGCTCCGTTCAGCACCTGCGCGATGTGGATGTACTTGAGCGGCAAGCCCAGGCGCTCGGCGCAACCCTTCTGGTGCATCAGGCACGAGGAATCCGCCGACACGACGTACTGGGCACCGGCCCGGTTCTGATCGGCCACCTTGTCGTAGCCCATCTTGGCCGAGACCGCCGGCTCGAACACCGAGAAGGTGCCGCCGAAGCCGCAGCACTCGTCCGGCCGGGCGAGATCGACCAGCTCGACGCCGTTCACGAGGCGCAGCAGGTCGAGCGGCTTGGAGAAGTACGGCTTCACCAGCTCCGACGGGCGCGCATGGTGGATGCCGCGCAGGGCATTGCAGTTGCCGTGATAGGCGACCTTATGGGGGAAGTTCGCCCAGGGCAGCGCCTCGACCTTCAGCACGTCGTGCAGGAACTCCACCAGCTCGTAGGTGCTGGCGCGGACATGCCGCACCGCCTCGGTCTGCGGGATCGCGGTCAGGTGCTCGCGCACCTGATGCACGCAGGATCCCGAGGGCGCGACCACGTAGTCGAACCCGGAGAAGTTCTTGACGAACAGCGCCTCCGTGGCCGCCGCCTCGGCGTGGCAGCCGGTATTGGTCATCGGCTGCCCGCAGCAGGTCTGGTCGAAAGGATACTCCACCGTGCAGCCGAGCCGCTCCAGCAGCTCGAGGGTGGCGATCCCGACCTCGGGTTCGAAGGCATCGACGTAGCACGGCACGAACAGGCCGACCCGCATGGTCCGGCATCTCCCTGGATTGCCATTCCGCTGGTCTGGAACGGTTCGAGACTGATCGGACGGGTCTACCGGATGAGGTTGGTCTTGGCGAGGTCGAGGACCGCGTCACCGCGTCCATCCATCACCGCCCGCAGCACGTAGAGGCTGAACCCCTTCATCTGCTGCCCGTCGATCTTGGGCGGCATCGACAGCTCGTTGCGGGCCGTGCGGACGTCGAGGAGCGAGGGGCCGTCGAAGTCCAGGAACTCGCGCATGGCGCCCGGCAGGTCGGCCGGATCCTCGACCCGCAGGGCGAAGATCCCGGCGGCGCGCGACAGGGCGGCGAAGTCCGGGTTGTCGAGGGCGACCCCGGTCTCAAGGTACCCGGCCGCCTTCATCTCCAGCTCGACGAAGCCGAGCGTGCCGTTGTTGAACACCACCACCTTGAGGGGCAGGCGGTGCTGGCGCAGGGTCAGGAAGTCGCCCATGAGCATGGCGAAGCCGCCATCGCCGCAAAGCGCGATCACCTGCCGGTCGCGCTGGGACGCCTGCGCGCCGATGCCCTGCGAGAGGGCATTGGCCATCGATCCGTGCACCCACGAGCCGAGGAGTCGCCGCCGGCCGTTCATCGCGAGGTAGCGCGCCGCCCAGATCGTCGGCGTGCCGACATCCGCGGTGAACACGGCATCGTCCGCCGCCGCCTCGCTGATGGTGCGGGCGAGGTATTGCGGGTGCAGCGGACCACCCGGCTTGCCGGTCGCCAGCTCGTCCAGGCCGGCGCGGGCCTTGGCGTAGTGCTTCAGGCTGGCATCCAGGAAGGCGCGTTCGGCCTTCGGCTTGAGCCGCGGCAGCAGCGCCCGGAGCGTGGCGCCGACATCGCCCACGAGGCCGAGATCGATCCGACAGCGCCGGCCCAGCTCGGACGGGCGCAGATCGACCTGTGCGACCGTGGCGTCCTGCGGATAGAACTGCTTGTAGGGGAAGCCGGTGCCGAGCATCAGCAGGGTGTCGCAGGCCATCATGGCCGCGTAGCCCGACGGGAAACCGATCAGGCCGGTCATGCCGACGTCGTAGGGGTTGTCGAACTCGACGAACTCCTTGCCGCCCAGCGCGTGCACGATCGGGCTCTTCAGCGCCTCGGCGACCTGAAGCAGCTCGGAATGGGCGCCCGCGCAGCCACGGCCGCAGAGCAGGGTGATCCGCTTCCCGGCGTTGAGCATGGCAGCCAGGGCGTCGAGTTCCGGATCCGCGGGCCGGACCACCGGCTTGGCCGGGATCAACCCGGCGCGGGGCGCCAGGGAGCGCTTGGGCGCCTCGCGGAGCGCGACGTCGCCCGGGATGACGATGACCGCGACGCCCCCTTCCCCCACGGCGGCGCGGATCGCATTCTCCAGCACGAAGGGCATCTGCGCCGGGTCCGAGACCATCTCGCAGTAATGGCTGCAATCGCGGAACAGCTCGGTGGGCTTCGTCTCCTGGAAGTAGCCGGAGCCGATCTCCGCCGACGGGATATGGGCGGCGATCGCCAGGACCGGGCTGCGGCTGCGATGCGCGTCGTAGAGGCCGTTGATCAGGTGCAGGTTGCCCGGACCACAGGAACCGGCGCAGACGGCGAGCTGCCCGGTGACCTGCGCCTCGCCGGCCGCCGCGAAGGCCGCGGCTTCCTCGTGACGCGTATGGACCCAGCTGATCCGTCCGCGGGCCCGCAGCGCCTCGGTGATGCCGTTCAGGCTGTCCCCGACGACGCCGTAGACGCGGGAGACACCGGCCTCCTGAAGGGTTTCGGCGACGACGTCGGCGACGTTGCTGATGCGCATGGTCCGGCTCCGCGTTCGGGCATGATGCAGGGATGTGGCACCGGGATCACGGATGTCACCCCGTGCCGCCGGAGACCGGACCGCGATGGCGATGCCGGACCGCCGCTCCCGGGGCCGAACTGAAGACGCGGGGGGATGTTCCGCCGGGTCGGCGCGCGGGCAGCGGCGCCGGTTCGGCAAGCTGCGCGGCGCGACCCGGCTTCGGACGCACTGAGGCGATGGCCGGCGGGCGGCGCCACGCAGGGCGGATCACTCTTCCGGCCCGCTCCGCGGGCCGTCGCAGGTCGTTCAAGGAGCGGATCGGTTTCCGCCTCCGAGCGAGACCCCGACCCGGGGCCAAGCCGTCCCTCTGACGGCCGCGGCGCCGGCGCCCCGCCGAGACCGTGCGGCCGAGGCGCGTCCTAGCGCTTGGTCAGGCCGCCGAGCACGTTGCGCAGGATGGCGTTGCCGACCTCCCGCCCGACGCTGCGGGCCATGGACCGGGGCGCGTTGCCGACCACCTGCTCGGCGAGGCTCTGCGGCGGACGCCGGCCGCCCTTGGCCTTCGCGGGCGTCCCGAACACGCTTCCGAACAGACCGCCGAGCATCCCACCGAGCCCGCCCACGGAGGCGTCGCCGTCCGGCGACGCGTCGAGGTTCTTGCGTCTGGCGAGCATCTCGTAGGCGCTCTCGTTGTCGACGCTGGTGTCGTACTTGCCCCGCACGGGGCTCTGCGCGATCAGCACCGCCCGTTCCTGCGGTGTCAGCGGGCCGACACGTCCCTGCGGCGGCGCGATCAGCGCCCGCTCGACCAGGGATGGCGTGCCCTTCGGCTCCAGGAAGCTCACCAGCGCCTCTCCGACCCCCAGCTCGGTGATGGCCGTGGCCACGTCGAAGGCCGGGTTCTTCCGGAACGTCTCGGCCGCGGCACGGACGGCGCGCTGATCCCGCGGCGTGAACGCCCGCAGCGCGTGCTGGACGCGGTTACCGAGTTGCCCGAGCACGGTCTCGGGCACGTCGAGGGGATTCTGCGTCACGAAGTAGACGCCGACGCCCTTCGAGCGGATCAGGCGGACCACCTGTTCCACCGCCGCGAGGAGGGACTTCGGCGCGTCGTTGAACAGCAGGTGCGCCTCGTCGAAGAAGAAGACGAGCTTCGGCTTGTCGAGGTCCCCGACCTCCGGCAGCTGCTCGAACAGTTCCGAGAGCATCCAGAGCAGGAAAGAGGCGTAGAGCTTCGGCCGCTGCATCAGCTTGTCGGCGGCCAGGATGTTCACGAAGCCCCGACCGTCGCGGTCAGTGCGCATGAAATCGGCGAGGTCCAGCGCCGGTTCGCCGAAGAACGCGTCGGCACCCTGGTTCTCCAGGACCAGCAACTGGCGCTGGATCGCCCCCACCGAGGCCGACGACACGTTGCCGTAGCGGCCGGAAATGTCCTTCAGGTTCTCCGCGCAGAAGGTCAGCAGCGCGCGCAGATCCTTCAGGTCGATGACCGGCCACTGGTTCTCGTCCGCAACCCGGAAGGCGATGTTGAGCACGCCCTCCTGCGTGTCGTTGAGTTCGAGGAGGCGGCCGAGCAGCAACGGCCCCATCTCGGTCACCGTGCAGCGGATGGGATGGCCCTGCTCGCCGAACAGATCCCAGAACACCGTGGGGAAGCGGTCCGGCTCGTAGGTGAGGCCGAGTTCCTCGGCACGCTTGACGAAGGCGGGCTTGGCTTCCCCCGCAGCCGCGATGCCCGACAGATCGCCCTTGATGTCGGCCGCGAAGACCGGGACGCCGGCATTGGAGAAGCCCTCCGCCAGAACCTGGAGGGTAACGGTCTTTCCGGTCCCGGTGGCACCGGCAACCAGCCCGTGCCGGTTGGCGAGGCGCAGGGCCAGCACCTCCGGCTTGCCCGGGCCCGCGGGCTGAACGCTCTTGCCGACCAGGATCAAACCGTCGCCCATCGCCGTTGCCCCCGAGGCGCCAGGGTTCCGTTATGGACAAGGCGTCCCGACTTTTCCAGGGACGCGCCCGGCCGCTTGATTTCCGGCGCCTCAGAGTCGAAGGACGTCCCGAAGCGTTCCGAAGAGATCATCACCATGGAAGAATTGCTTGCCCGCGTCACCGCCCGCACCGGGCTCGATGCCGCGACGGCACAGACCGCAGTCGGACACATCCTGGCCTTCCTGCAGAAGGAGGGGCCGGCGACGGAAGTCGGTCAGCTGCTCGCCGCGCTGCCGGGTTCCGAGACGCTGATCACCGACGCGAATGCCGGCGACGGCGGCGGTGGCGGCCTGATGGGCATGCTCGGCGGCATGATGGGCGGCGGCGGCGTCATGGCGCTCGGCCAGAAGCTGATGTCGGCCGGCGTGCCGATGGGCCAGATGCAGCCCCTCGGTCAGGAGCTGTTCGCCTACGGTCGCGAGAAGGTCGGCGAGGACGCGATGGGCCCGATCATCGGCTCGATCCCGGGGCTCAACCAGTTCGTCTGATCCACCGCTGCGGTGTGCGCCGGCGCACCGCATTCGGGCAGCGCCTGGACAATCGTAAAAAAGTGGTTTCGCGGCGAAAGCTTGGCGGAACCTGTCCACGCGATGCCCGTTATTCAGGATGTGGTACGGAACGCTGCCTTCGGCGGTATCCGGGACCGCACTCAAGCAGGCCGGCCATGCCCGTCTTCGACTCCAAGAATCTGGACTGCGCGTTCGAGGGGCAGGCGCTCCTGGCGTCGATACTCCACCCGACCCGGGCGGCCCAGACCCGCGCCCTGCGGCACGGGCGGCGTCGCGCCGAGCGCGCAGCCGCGATGGCCGATCCCATGACGATCGAGTCGCGCTTCCCGCTCACCCCCGACGTGCTCGCGCAGACGGCCTGCTCGACCCGCTGACGGCGTCGTCCGCCGCTGGAGAGCCCGGCTACCAGGGTTGCGGCGTGACGAGGCCCTGACGGGTCACCACCACCCACTCACGTCCGCGCCGCTCGACGGACTCGACGCGGCCGACGCCCGGCACGACGTCGCCTGGACCGACCTCGACGAGACGATGCCGCCGGTTCTCCAGGATCGCCGCGCCCTCGAAGATGTCGCGCAGCGCCCAACCGTCGATCACCGGCGCCTTCTCCGCTGCGGCGGATTTCGGTCGCACGTCGGCCGGCTTGGCGTCGGCCATCTTCACGTCGCTCGCCCGGAATTCGCTGGACTTGGTCTCGGGGCCCTTGATCTCGGGGCCCTTGGCCTCGGAGATTCTGGCTTCCTGCAGCTTGGCGTCCGGAACCCTGGCTTCAGAGACCTTGGCGTCGATGCTCTTCGCTTCGGCATTCCGGGTCGCGTCGGCGAGGCTCCCCGTCTGCGTGGGCTCCCCGCGGGCGGCTTGCGTGGCGGCCGCCGGGGCGCGGCGGTCGAGCTGGGCGGCGAGGGTGGCGATCCGCGCATTCTGTTCGCGCTCGACCTGCTCGAAGCGCTCGCCGAGGGCGGCGGTCTTGGCGTTCAGAGTCTTGTCGAGCTGGGCGAGGCGCTCACCGAGGGCGCTGCTGCGGGTGCCGGCCTCCTTGCGCGCCGTGTCGGTGGACGCCCTCAGGTCGGCGAGGACCTGATGAAGCTGCGCGATGTCGCTGCCGAGGCGGGCGGTCTCGGTCCGGCCGGCATCGAGCGTGGTGGTGAGGGCCATGACAGCGTCGTTGGACGGCGCCGATCTGGTGAGCGCCATGACGCCGCCGCCCAGCAGGGCGCCGACTGCCAGGGCCGCGCCCGGGATGGCGAGACGGTGCCGGTCGAGACGCGGAAGCGGCGGGAGCGCGAAGCGCCTCGCGGCCGGCGAGGCCTTCGCCGCGGTGTCGGTCGCGGGCTTCGGATCCGTCGTACCGGTCACCGCAGCCTTCAGCAGGTCGACCGCGGATACGGCCTGCTTGGCTTCGATCTTCGTCATCGCCCCGAACTCCGCACGCAGGATGTCGCTGCAAGCGTTCGTTAAGGACGTTTGTTTACGAAACCCTTACCGCGGGTTCGCCGCTCAAGCCGCCAGGCCCCGCTTCTTGAGCAGCGGCGCGAGGCTCGGCATCCGCCCGCGGAAGGCCGTGTAGGCCTCCCGGGCGTCGCGCAGGTTCCCGGCGCCGTACACGAAGGTGCGCAGGCGCTTGGCCGTCTCCGGATCGAAGATGTCGCCGGCCTCGCGGAAGGCGTCGAACGCGTCGGCGTCGAGCACCTCGGACCAGAGATAGCTGTAATAGCCGGCCGCGTAGCCATCGCCCGAGAAGATGTGGGCGAAGTGCGGGGTCCGGTGCCGCATGCTGATCTCGGCCGGCATGCTGATCCGCCGCAGCGCTTCGGCCTCGAAGGCCGGCACGTCGAGGCCGGCCTCACCCTCGGCGGACAGATGCAGCGTCATGTCGACAATCGCCGAGGCGGTGTACTCCACGGTCGCGAAGCCCTGGTTGAAGGTGCGCGCCGCCAGGAGCTTGTGCAGGAGCGCGTCGGGCATCGCCGCGCCGGTCTGGTGGTGCCGCGCGTGCGTGCGCAGGACCTCCGGCTGCTCGAGCCAGTGCTCGTAGAGCTGCGACGGCAATTCCACGAAGTCGCGCGAGACGGCCGTGCCCGACAGGATCGGGTAGGTCACGTCCGACAGGAGGCCGTGCAGGGCGTGGCCGAACTCGTGGAAGAGGGTCCGGGCGTCGTCGAACGACAGCAGCGTGCTCTCGCCGGCGGGCGCCTTGGCGAAGTTCATCACGTTGACGATGATCGGGGTGATCGGCCCGTTCAGGCGTTCCTGCGAGCGGAACGCGCTCATCCAGGCGCCCGACCGCTTCGAGGCGCGGGCGAAGTAGTCGCCGAGGAACAGCCCGATCTCGGACCCGTCCGGATTGGCGACACGCCAGACCCGCACGTCGGGGTGGTAGCGGGGGACGTCGGACAGCTCCTCGAAGGTCAGCCCGAACAGCCGCGTGGCCGTGTCGAAGGCCGCCTGGATCATCCGCTCCAAGGGCAGGTACGCCTTGATCTCGCTCTCGTCGAGGTCGTGCTCGGCGCGCCGGACCTTCTCGGCGTAGTGCCGCCAGTCATGGGCCTGGAGGTCGAAGTCGTGGCCCTCCGCCCGGATCGTCGCCTGGAGGCGGTCGCGCTCGTCGGCCGCGCGCGCGCGGGCCGGCGTCCAGACGTCGCGCAGCAATCCGGTGGCGGCCTCGGGGCTCGCCGCCATCGTGTCGTCCAGGGCGAAATGCGCGAAGCTCTCGTAGCCGAGGAGCCGCGCCCGCTCGGCGCGGAGGCTGACGATCTCGGCGCTGACGGCGCGGTTGTCGGTCTCGCCCCCGGTCTCGCCGCGGCGCGTCCAGGCCGCGTAGGCGCGCGCACGCAGGTCGCGGCGGGTGGAGAAGACCAGGAACGGCTCGATCAGGGAGCGCGACAGGGTGATCACGTGGCCGTCGAGCCCGCGCTCCCGCGCGGCGCTGGCCGCGGCGGCGCGCAGGAACGGCGGCAGGCCGGCGAGGTCGTCCTCGGATTCGAGCGGCAGCGTGAAGCTGCTCTCATCGGCCAGCAGGTTCTGGCTGAAGCGGGTGCCGAGTTCCGACATCCGCGCGGCGATCTCGGCGATGCGGGCCTTGTCGTCCGCGCCCAGATCGGCCCCGGAGCGACGAAAGCGGATGCGGTAGCGGTCGAGGACCCGCCGCTGCTCCGGGTCCAGTCCCTCGGCCTCGACGGCCGAGATGCGCGCCCAGAGTTGCGGGTTGAGATAGATGGCGCTGCCGTGCCGGGCGAGCTTCGGGCCGATCTCCCGCTCGATCGCCTGCAGGTCAGGGTTCGTGTGGCTGCCGGTCAGGTTGTAGAAGACGCCGGCCACCCGATCGAGGGCGATGCCGGCCCGCTCCATCGCGGCCACCGTGTTGTCGAAGGTCGCGGGGGCCGGATCGGCCGCGATGGCCCGGATCTCCGCAGCGTGTGCCGCGAGCGCCGCGTCGAAGGCCGGCCCGTAATGCGCGGGCCTGATCCGCTCGAACGGCGGCAGGCCGAACGGCGTCGTCCACTGTGCCTCGTGGAAGGGATTGTCCTGCGGCAGGCTCTGGAGCCCTGCATCTGCTGAATCCGGCATGCGATCCTCGACATTCGTTCGTACGACGGCCATTGCCGTCCGCAGAGGGCCCGACGCCCAGGCGTCGATGGCCGCGATCCGAGAGACAGTGGTTGGTTCGGCGCGTCCGTCAACCGCTCGGCGTCGATCCGAACGGCGTCTCGGCCGTTAGCTAGGGCCAACGCCCACGCTTCGAGGCTCCATGCCGGGATGTCGCCTGCCCTACCTTCGTCCGTTGACGGCGCTCGCCTGCGGTGCGCTGGCCCTCGGCTGCACGGTGCCGTCGCGCACGTCGAGCGCGGCGGAAGCGCCGGTCGCCACCGTGCCGGTTCCGCCGCCGGTGCCGCCCGTGCGGCCGGACGCGCTGAAGCCCCCGGCCGTCGCGGAACCCGCGCCCGCGGCACCGGCCGCGCCCGGCAAGGGATCGGGGGCGGACGGCGTCGTGGAACAGGGCAAGCCGGAGATGCCGACGCCGCCCCCGGTTCCACCCGGCCGGCCCGCCGAATTGTCCGGTCCAGGCGCGCTGGCGCTCAAGGTCGTGCCCCCCGACGACACCGCCTGCCGGATCCGGCTCAAACGCCTCGGTGCGGAGTTCGAAGAGCTGTCTCCGATCGCCGAGGGCCAGTGCACCGCGCCCCTCCCCCTGAAGGTCACGAAGCTCGCGGACGGCATCGCGCTGCCCCAGGGGGCGACGCTCACCTGCCGGGCGGCCGAGGCCCTGGCGCGCTGGGTCACCGAGGCTCAGGTCGAGGCCGAGCGGGTGCTCAAGCACCCCCTGACCGGGCTGGAACTCGGCGGCACCTACGTGTGCCGGGGCCAGAACCACGATATCGATGCCAAGCTCAGCGAGCACGCCTTCGCGAACGCCATCGACGTCATGGGCTTCGCGTTCGGCGGCCGGGCGAGCATGCCGGTCAAGGTGTTCCCGGAGCAGTCCGACGAGGCGCAGTTCCTCGGTTCGGTGCGATCGAAGGCCTGCGGTTTCTTCCGCACGGTGCTGGGTCCGGGCACGAACGCCGCGCACGCCAATCACCTCCACCTCGACGAGCGCGAGCGTACGGCGGGGCACCGCCTCTGCGAATGAGCCGACGTGGAACGTTCCGGGCGGCTCGATGCTTTTGCGACCGGAGTGCGACCGCTCCCGGAGGCGACGACGTCGATGAACCCGACACCCTGGCGGCTGGCAAGCGTGGCGCTCCTGGCGGGCGGCATCTCGGCGCAGGCCCTGGCGGCACCCGACAGATCCGCGCCCCGGGACACGGCCAAGTCCGAGGCCTTGACGGCGGACGCCGTCAACGCCGCGACCTTCACGCCCCCGCAATCGGGCAAGGCCGATGCGAAGACGCGCAGGTCCAAGTCGCGGGACGCTAAGAACCGGGCCGCGAAGACCGATCCGCTGATCCTGAAGGCGCAGGTGCTGCTCGACCGGGCCCGCTTCTATCCCGGTGCCATCGACGGCCGGAAAGGCGAGAACTACCAGCACGCCCTGTCGGCCTTCGCGGTGGCGCAGGGCCTTCCGGCGACGACGGACCTCACCCAGGAGGTCTGGGACAAGCTCCAGGCCACGAGCGACAAGCCGGTCATGACGGACTACACGCTCACGGACGCGGACGCCTCGGGCCCCTACGTCGACCGGATCCCGCCCAAGATGGAGGAGCAGGCCGAGCTCAAGGCGCTCAGCTACACCAATCCCCGGGAGATGCTGGCCGAGCGGTTCCACATGAGCCGCGACCTCGTCAGCGCGCTCAATCCCGGCAAGCCGCTCGACAAGGCCGGAACCACGATTGCCGTGGCCGCGGTCGATCCGATGACCCTGGACAAGCCCAAGGGCAAGGAGCTTCCGCAGGATCCCAAGGTGGAGCGGATCGAGGTCGACAAGGGCAGCCGCGACGTGCGTGCCTACGGCGCCGATGACAAGCTGATCAGCTACTACCCCGCCTCGATCGGGAGTTCCGAGAAACCCGCGCCGAGCGGCGACACCAAGGTCAAGGGCATCGCCTTCGACCCGGACTACACCTACAATCCCAAATACGCATTCAAGGGCGTGAAAGCGCAGCACAAATTCTCGATTCAGGCGGGGCCGAACAATCCCGTCGGTCTCGTCTGGATCGATCTCGCCATCCCGAGCTACGGCATCCACGGCACCCCGGAGCCCGAGAAGGTGGGGAAGACCGAGTCCCACGGCTGCATCCGCCTGACCAACTGGAACGTGCGCGACCTCGCGATGCACGTGGCCCGCGGGGCCAAGGTCAGCTTCAAGGACGACTGACCGGCCGCGTCGGGATGCGACACGGTCAAAAATGTATCATCGGTTAACATCCCGGGCTCGAAAGGCCGCGGAACGACCCGAGAACGCTTGACACGTTGCGCATTACGGGCGACGCCAAAGGTCATCTCGCGGGCCACCCGTCGAGGCTGAACCGGTATTTCCGGGCGCGGCTCATGCGGCCCGCGCGGCGCGACCAACTGCACGGCAAGATCCCCGGCGACGGGGGCGTTCGAAGGGAAGACGGCCCGGCGTGACTGCTGACCCCAACGATGACGTCCTCAACGGCATCCGCGTACTCGTCGTGGAGGATGAGGCAGCGATCTCGATGCTCCTCGAGGACATGCTCCTCGATTTCGGCTGCGCCGTCGTGGGACCGGCCGCGCGCCTGTCGTTGGCTCTCGAGATGGCGTCGCAGGAGGCTTTCGAGGTCGCGATCCTGGACGTGAACGTCGCGGGCGAACCGATCTACCCGGTGGCCGAGGCGATCGCCAAGCGCGACCTGCCCTTGGTCTTCTCGACGGGCTACGGCGGCGCGGGCATCCGTGAGCCGTTCCGCGACAGGCCGGTCGTCCAGAAGCCCTTCAGTCAGGCCGACCTGAAGCGGACGCTGATCGGTGCCATCCGAGCCGTGCGCACCTGACGGACGCCGGGGCCGCGCGGAACGCCCGGCACCGTCACAGCCCTTCGATCACGAAGGCGTCGGCGACGTGGGCCGGCCATTCCCGCAGGCCGACGAACACGGCATCCGCCCGAAACGTCATGCCCGCGCACCAGGCGTTGCGACCGATCCAGGCCCGGACGGCACGGGAGAAGCGGCGCCGCTTGGCGGCGTCGATGGCCTCCCGGGCATCCTCCCGCCGGGGCCGCGCCTTCACCTCCACGAACGCGATCGTGCTCCAGCGCCGGACGATCAGGTCGATCTCGCCACCGGCGATGCTGACGCGACGGCCGATCGGCCAGTAACCCTTGAGCATCAGCGCCGCCAGCGCCAGCCACTCGGCGCGATGACCGCGCCGGTAGGCCGCCCTGCGCCGCGCAACCCGGTCGGGCAGCGGGCCGGTCAAGCGTCGCCCCGCGCCAGCACCAGCGCCCGCGCATAGACGAGGCGGCGCGGCTGCCCGGTCTCGTCGGCCACGAGGCTGGCGGCATCCTTGATGGAGTGGCGTTCGAGGGCGGTCCGGACCAGGGCGTCCAGGGTGGCGTCGCTGTCGGCGGTGCGCTCCGGCGTCGTGGCCGCACCGATGATGACGACGATCTCGCCCTTCGGCGGGCCCTCCTCGGCGAAGCGCGCGCTCAGCGACCCCAGCGTGTCCCGGCGGACGGTCTCGTAGAACTTCGTCAGTTCGCGGGTCACGGCAGCGGGACGGTCGGCGCCGAGGACGGCGGCGGCGTCCGCCAGCATCTCCGGGAGACGATGCGGCGACTCGAACAGGACCAGCGTGCCCGGGACCGGCACCAGCGCCTCCAGCCGGTTGCGCCGCGCCCCCGCCTTCTGGGGCAGGAACCCTTCGAAGAAGAAGCGGTCCGTCGGCAGACCCGCGGCGACCAGGGCGGTCATGACGGCGGACGGACCGGGGACCGGCGTGATCGCGATGCCGGCTTCGATGGCGGCCTGAACGAGCTTGTAGCCGGGATCGGAGACCAGCGGCGTGCCGGCATCCGAAACCAGGGCCAGGGCCTCGCCGGCGCGCAGGCGGCCGACCATGCGCTCGCGCACCGCGTCGTTGGAATGCTCATGGTAGGCCAGCAGCGGCGTCGTGATGCCGTAATGCGCCAGAAGCGTGCGGGTCACGCGCGTGTCCTCGGCGAGCACCGCGTCCGCCGCCGCGAGGGTCGCCAGCGCGCGGATGGTGATGTCGCGCAGGTTGCCGATCGGCGTCGCCACGATGTGCAGGCCGGGCGGGAGCGGCTCGGCCTCGCTCGCCAGCCCGAAGGCCGTGAACGTCTGGGTCCTGGGCCGGTCGCCGCTCGGCCTGTGGGATGGGGCTTTCGTCGGGGAAGCGGCCCCCGGGGCATCGAATCGTCGGGTCATCGTCGACCATGTTGCCACACTGGCCGCCCTTCGTCGCGGCGAGACGTACCCGAACGTGGGCAAGTCCCGGTCGGCGCGTTTACATTTCCGAGGGCCGCGGTCAGGCTCGCCCCGCCTGCACGAGGGAGTCCGCGCGATGGCGCGTCCGATCGGCGCGCGGGATGGTCGCCCGCGCGTCACTGCCCTGACCGTCGCGCTCTGCGTCGCGCTGCCGCTCCTCGGCGGCTGCCTCGGCACCGATATCGGCCGACGCCGTACGGCACCGCAGGCCGCGCTCACGCCGCCCGCCGAGGTGCCGCAGGCGCCCCAGGCGGCGTCGCCCGCCGAGGCCCCGACGCCGGCCGCCTCCGGTGCGCAGCGGCGCATCGGTGCCGGCGCGGTGAAGGTCGCCCTGGTGCTGCCGCTGAGCGGACAGGGAGCCGCGGTCGGCGCCGCCATGCGCAACGCGGCCGAACTCGCATTCGAGGAGGCGCAGCAGCCGGACCTGACCATCCTGGTGGAGGATGACCGGAGCAGCCCGGACGGCGCCCGGGATGCCGCGCAGGAGGCCGTGCGGCAGGGAGCCGAGATCATTCTCGGCCCCGTCTTCGCCGGCAACGTGCAGGCTGCCTCCACGGTGGCGAGGACGGCGGGCAAGCCGGTCATCGGCTTCTCCACGGATGCGACCGTGGCGGCCCGCAACGTCTACCTCCTGAGCTTCCTGCCGCAGGCGGAGGTCAACCGGGTGGTCGAGGAATCCGTTGCCGCAGGCAAGCGCTCCTTCGCGGCACTGATCCCGGACACGGCCTACGGCAACGCGGTCGAGGCGGAGTTCCGCGAGGTCGTGGCGCGGCGGGGCGCCCGGGTCGCGGCCGTCGAGCGGTATCCGGCCGGTGCGCCGGGTCCCGCCGTGGAGCGGCTGTCGCGGGTCATCACCGGTCCCGGGGCGACCGCCGACGCGCTGTTCATCCCGGAGACCGCGGAGGGCCTGCCGGCCGTCGCCACGGCCCTGACCCGGGCCGGCTTCTCGCCGGACCGGGTCCGCCCGATCGGGACGGCGCTGTGGAACGAGCCCGCCCTGTTCGCGCTGCCGGTCCTCCAGGGGGGCCGGTTCGCGGCACCGGACCGGAGCGGGTTCTCGAATTTCAGCGGGCGCTACCAAGCCCGCTTCGGCAGCGTCCCGCCGCGCGTGGCCTCCCTCGCCTACGACGCCGTGATGCTCACCGCCGCGCTGGCGCGGCAATACGGCTCACAGCGATTCGTCGAGGCAACCCTGACGAACGGATCGGGATTCGCCGGTATCGACGGCACCTTCCGGTTCCGGTCGGACGGGCAGAGCGAGCGGAATCTGGCCGTCTACGAGATCCGCAACAACGCCGCGACCGTGGCGAGCGCGGCTCCGCGGCTCCTGTCGAAACCCGCGATCTGAGGACGCGATCCGAGCCCGCGCTCCGAGCCCGCGATCCGATCAGGCGGCCAGCTCGGCCACGAGGGCATTGAGGACCGGCGCCCCCCGTGGCGTCGCGGCGATGCGGCCGCCGGGCCGCCGCTCCAGCAGGCCGTCGGCCACCAGCACGCCGATGCGGTTGCCGTTCAGCGGACGTCCCTTCAGGGCCGCGTACCGTGCCGGATCGATGCCCTCCATGAGGCGCAGGCCCATCACGAGGAATTCGTCGGCCTGATCGGGCGCCGACAGCGCTTCGGTCTCGACGATGCCGTGACCGTCGCGCTCGACCCGGGCGAGCCATGCCTCCGGCGACCGCTCGACGACGGTGCCGATCCGGCCGGCCGCGGTGACGAGCCGCCCATGCGCGCCGGGACCGATCCCGGCATACTCGCCGTAGCGCCAGTACAGGAGGTTGTGGCGCGACTCCGCCCCGGGCCGCGCGTGGTTCGATATCTCGTAGGCCGGCAGGCCGGCGCGCCCGCACAGCTCCTGCGTCACGTCGTAGAGGGCGCGACCGGTATCGTCGTCGGGGATCACCAGCTTGCCGGCGGCCGCCAGCCCGTGGAACGGCGTGCCGGGCTCGATCGTGAGCTGGTACAGGGAGAGGTGTTCCGCGGCATGCGTCAGCGCCGCGCCGAGTTCCGCCCGCCACATCTCGGGGGTCTGCCCCGACCGCGCGTAGATCAGGTCGAAGGACGTTCGCGCGAAGACGGCCTGCGCGACGCGGATGGCATCGAGTGCCTGGGCGACGTCGTGCAGCCGGCCCAACGCCCTCAGCGACGCGTCGTCGAGGGCCTGCACGCCGAGGGAGACCCGGTTGACCCCGGCGGCGCGGTAACCGTGGAAACGACCGGCCTCGACGCTGGACGGGTTGGCCTCCAGCGTGATCTCCGCATCCGGCGCCACGCTCCACCGGTCCGCCACCGCGTCGAGCAGGCCCGCGACCGTCGCCGGCCGCATCAGCGACGGGGTGCCGCCCCCGAGGAAGATGCTGGTGACGATCCGCCCGGGGGTCCGGCCGGCGAAATGCGCGATCTCGGACCGGAAGGCGTCGAGGAAGCGCGGCTCGTCGATGCCTCCGTGCCGGACGTGGCTGTTGAAGTCGCAGTACGGGCACTTCGCGGCGCAGAAGGGCCAGTGCAGGTAGACCCCGAAGCCCGCGTCGCGGGTGGGATGGTCGGGGCCGGGCAAGCTCATGATGGGTCGGATGTGAGGCCGCGCGGCCGGTTTGGCAATCAGGCGCCGGGCGGGAGGCAGGCCCGGCTCAGATCCACGAAGGCGCGCGCCCGGTGCGACAGCCCCTCGCCCTTCTGCCAGTCGACGCCGTGCTTCTCGTCCGCGCTCATCTCGCCGAAGGTCCGCTCGTGTCCCTCGGGGCGGAAGATCGGGTCGTAGCCGAAGCCGGCCGAGCCCCTCGCCGCCACGAGGTCGCCGAACACCCGGCCCTCGAACAGCTCCGTGTGGCCGTCCGGCCAGGCGAGCACCAGCGCCGAGACGAAGTGCGCCCGGCGGCTGTGGGCCCCGCGCCGCTCCAGCTCGTGGAAGATGCGCGCCATGGCGCCGTCGAAATCCTTGGCCGGACCGGCCCAGCGGGCCGAGAAGATGCCGGGCGCGCCGTCCAGCGCGTCCACGCACAGGCCGGAATCGTCCGCGAAGGCCGGCAGGCCGGTGGCGTCGGCGGCGGCCCGCGCCTTGATGGCGGCGTTCTCGGCGAACATCGTGCCGGTCTCCTCCGGCTCCGGCAGGCCGAGTTCCCCGGCGGAGACCGCCTCGATCCCGAAGGGTGCCAGCAATTCGCGCATCTCGGTGAGCTTGCCGGCGTTGTGGGTGGCGATCACCACCTTGCCGGTGAGGCGGCGGCTCACGCGATCGCCTCCTTCTGCAGGGCGACCAGCCGGTCGGTACCGGCGCGGGCGAGCCGCAGCAGCTCCAGGAGCTGTCCCTCCGAGAACGGCTCCATCTCGGCGGTGCCCTGGACCTCGACGATGCCGCCCCGGCCGGTGAGCACGAAGTTGGCGTCGGTCTCGGCGGCCGAGTCCTCGGCGTAGTCGAGGTCGAGGACGGCCGTCCCCTTGTAGAGCCCGCACGAGACCGCCGCGACGTGGTCGCGCAGCGGGTCGACCGAGATGATCGAGCGCGTGCGCATCCAGGCGAAGCAGTCGTGCAGCGCCACCCAGGCGCCGGTGATGGCGGCGGTCCGGGTGCCGCCGTCGGCCTGGATCACGTCGCAGTCGACCGTGATCTGCCGCTCGCCGATCGCCGGCAGGTTGGTGACGGCGCGGAGCGAGCGGCCGATCAGCCGCTGGATCTCCTGCGTCCGCCCCGAGGGCTTGCCGGAACCGACCTCGCGCCGGGTGCGTTCGTGCGTCGCACGCGGCAGCATGGCGTACTCGGCCGTGACCCAGCCCTTGCCCGAACCGCGCAGCCAGGGGGGCCCGCGCTCTTCCAGGGATGCGGTACAGAGCACCCGGGTGTTGCCGAAGCTCACGAGGCACGAGCCCTCCGCGTAGCGCGAGACCGCGCGCTCCAGGCTCACGGGCCGCAACTCGTCGGCGGCACGCTTGGAAGGCCGCATCGCGGGCCCTTTCTGTCGAGGAAGTCGAGGGCCGGGCTCTTAGGCCGCCGCGCCACGGCGAGCAAGCATCTCCGTGCGGATTGATCCGCGCGGGTCGGTTAGCCATGATCGGACCACAGGATGACCGCGTGACAGACCCGAACCTTCGAGTGACCAACGGCCAGTCCATGCAGGCCCTCGCCGCGCTCAACGAGCGGGCGCGCGAGATCTTCCGGCAGATCGTCGAGAGCTACCTCACGACGGGGGAGCCCGTCGGCTCGCGAAACCTCGCCCGCATTCTGCCGATGGCGCTGTCGCCGGCCTCGATCCGCAACGTGATGGCGGATCTCGAGCATTCCGGCCTGATCTTCGCGCCCCACACCTCGGCGGGGCGGCTGCCCACCGAGCTGGGCCTGCGGTTCTTCGTGGACGCGATGCTCGAGCTCGGAGACGTCAGCCAGGACGAGCAGGGTCGCATCGAGGCGCAGATGCGCGCCGCCGCGTCCGGCCACACCTTCGAGTCGGCGCTCGCCGAGGCGTCGACGATGCTGTCGGGCGTCTCCCGCGGCGCCGGCGTGGTGCTGACCACCAAGGCGAACGTCAACCTGAAGCACATCGAGTTCGTCCGCCTCGATGCGGCCCGCGCCCTGGTGATCCTGGTCTCGGACGACGGCTCCGTGGAGAACCGGCTGGTGGACCTGCCGCCGGGCCTGCCGGCCGGAGCGCTCCAGGAGGCCACGAACTTCCTCAACTCCCGGCTTCATGGCCGCACCCTCGGCTCGCTTCGCGCGGAGATCGAAGCCGGCCGCAAGGCGATGAAGCGCGAGCTCGACGCGATCACCGAGCGGCTGGTGGATGCCGGGCTGGCCACCCCGGTCGGACCGACGGAAGCGCGGCAGCTGATCGTGCGCGGTCAGGCCAACCTGCTCGACGACCTGCGCGCCGTGGAGGATCTCGAACGCATCCGGCTGCTGTTCAACGACCTGGAGACCCAGAAGGACGTCATCGACCTGCTCGCGCGCGCCGAGGGCGGCGAGGGCGTGCGGATCTTCATCGGTTCGGAGAACAAGCTGTTCTCGCTCTCGGGCTCGTCGCTGATTGCGGCCCCCTTCCGCGACGGGTCGCAGACCATCGTCGGCGTCGTCGGCGTGATCGGGCCGACCCGCCTGAACTACGCGCGCATCGTGCCGATGGTCGATTATACGGCCCGCGTCGTGTCGAAGCTCCTCGACGGAGGCCGGTGAGAGGCGCCGGGCAGGCGCGAACCTGCCCGGCTTGACCGAGGGGAACGCTCAGGCGGGGATCACGTCCACGATCTCGTAGGTGTCGGGATCGATGATCACGATGTCGTCGCGCACGAGGATGAACTCGTAGCCCTCGTATTCCGGGACGATCGACACGATGGCCGGCGGCAGCCGGTGCAGCGTCACCGAGCGCGGGATCGCGGTGCCGACCGCCAGCCCGAAGGCCACGTCCCTCAGGGGCGAGACGCCCAGGCGGGTGACTGAGCTGCGAAACTCGGTGCGCTGCCGGGTGTCGAGCCTGCCGACCGCGCCGCGGACGGAACCGCCCTCGCGGACACCCCCACGACCGCCCCGCTCGCCGGCCGGACCGCGGCCACCCTGGTTCGGACCGGCGCCATCCCGGCCGCCACGATCCCCCCGGTCGCCCCGGTCACCCCGGTCGCCACGGTCGCCGGCTCCGGGATTGGCGCCCGCGCCCGGACGTTCCGGGGCCCCATTGCGCTCGGCTGCGCCGCCGGGACGGCCGGGCCCTTCGGCTCCGCGGCCGGCCGGGGCTCCCGGCTCGGCGCCGCCCGGTCCCCGCATCGCACCGCCGCCTTCGGCACCGCCGGCGCCGCCCCGCATGCCGCCGCCAGCACCACCCGGTCCCGCGCCGCCCACTCCCGCGCCGCCGCCGGCGGCCGGCCCGGCACCGCCCGCTCCGCCGCCGGGGCCGCCTCCTGCGCCGCCCGCGCCGCCGCCGGGTCCGCCCTGCGCGAACGCCGTCGCCGCCCCGGCCACCACGATCACGGCCGCCACCGTGTCCCTCAGAATCCGCTTCATGGCCTGTCCTCCCGCCGCTGAGGGCGCGCCGTCGACGCCCGCGTCCGGCCGCAACGACCCCTCGTGCCAAACCGTTCCTTCCGGTGGGGGACAGGCGGGACGTGACACGGCATCGCCCTGTCCTCGGCAAAGACCCATCACGGACTTGCGATCAGGATCGTCACCTGTAACGTCGCGCCGCACGAAGAAGAGTCCGGCGCGGGCCGGCACAAAGATTGATCGACGGAGACGCCATGTCCGCTTCGAGAGACGATACCATCGGTATCGCACCGGGCGCCCTCGACGACGCCGCGGACCGGAAGCGCCGCATCTGGGCGATCGTCGGCTCGTCCTCGGGCAACCTCGTCGAGTGGTACGACTTCTACTGCTACGCCTTCTTCGCCCTGTACTTCGCGCCCGCGTTCTTCCCGAAGGGCGATTCCACCAGCCAGCTTCTCCAGACCGCCGGCATCTTCGCGGTGGGCTTCTTCATGCGGCCGATCGGTGGCTGGCTGTTCGGGCGCATCGCCGACCGGGTCGGACGCCGGACCTCGATGGTCATCTCGGTGCTGATGATGTGCTTCGGTTCGCTGCTGATCGGCATCCTGCCGACCTACGAGCATGTCGGCACCCTGGCACCGGTGCTGTTGCTGCTGGCCCGCATGCTCCAGGGCCTGTCGGTGGGCGGCGAGTACGGCACCTCCGCGACCTACATGAGCGAGGTGGCGATCAAAGGGCAGCGCGGCTTCTTCGCCTCGTTCCAGTACGTCACGCTGATTGGCGGCCAGCTCCTCGCGTCCCTGGTCCTGGTGCTGCTGCAGACGGTGATGACCGGTCCGGAGCTGACGGCCTGGGGCTGGCGCATTCCGTTCTTCATCGGCGCCGGCCTGGCGATCGTCGCGCTCTACCTCCGGCGCTCGCTGGCGGAGACCCGAGACAGCAGCGACAAGGAGACCGCCGGAACCTTCTCCGCGCTGGCCAAGCACTGGCGGGCGTTCCTGGTCGTGATCGCCTACACGGCCGGGGGCTCGCTCAGCTTCTACACCTTTACGACCTACATGCAGAAGTACCTCGTCAACACCGCCGGCATGCCGAAGACCTCGGCATCCCAGACGATGACGGTGGTGCTGTTCGTCTACATGATCATCCAGCCGCTCTTCGGCGCGCTCTCCGACAGGATCGGCCGCAAGGCCAACATGCTGCTCTACAGCGGGCTCGGCACGCTCATGGTCGTGCCGCTGATGACCGCGCTGGGGACCAACAAGGACCCCTACCTCGCCTTCGCGCTGATCACGCTGGGGCTCGCCGTGGTGTCGTTCTACACGGGCATCAGCGGCATCGTGAAAGCCGAGCTGTTCCCCACCAACGTGCGCGCCCTGGGCGTCGGCCTGTCCTACGCGCTGGCCAACGCCACCTTCGGCGGCACCGCGGAGTTCGTGGCCCTGTGGTTCAAGGACAACGGCATGGAGAGCACGTTCTTCTGGTACGTGACCGTGCTGATGGCGATCGCCTTCGTGGCCTCGCTGATCATGCCGAACCCCAAGGTCCACGGCTATCTCGACGGCGCCGGCACCGTCGAGGAGGCGCTCGGCAAGAAGCCGCGCCTCGCCCACGCCTGATCGGGGAGCCGGACGTCCGGAGCGGTCCGGCTCCTTCCGCCAACTGACATTCCGCCGGGCGCCGGACGTCCGCGGGGAACCCACGCCCGGGAGGACACGATGCGCACGTTCGCTGCTGCCGGAGCCCTGGCTCTCCTGGGTCTCGCTGCGGCCTGCCCCGGACACGCGGACGACACCGCGCCGTTCAGACCGACGCAGCCCGCCGGCTACTTCTTCGTCGGCGGGCACTACCAGGCGGCCAAGGACAAGACCGTCGCGGCCGGGCAGATGTTCGTCGAATACCGCGCGCCCGCGCAGATCACGCAACCCTACCCGATCGTCCTCGTCCACGGCACCGCGCAGACCGGGACCAACTTCCTCGGTACGCCCGACGGCCGGCCGGGTTGGGCGGACCGCTTCGCGGCCAAGGGTTTCGCCACCTACGTGATCGATCAGGTGGGACGCGGTCGCGCGGGCGGAGACGCGGAGGCCTACGGTCCCTATGCCCGCCTTCCGGTCGAGGATCTCGAGACCGTCTTCACCGGGCAGGAGCGGTCCACGCTGTATCCGCAGGCCAAGCTGCACACGCAGTGGCCGGGCGGACCGGGCGTGCGCGGCAACGCCGCCTTCGACCAGTTCTACCTGTCGCAGGTCCCCTACATCGCGAGCGCCCTGAAGAGCGAGGAACTGGTCGATCCGGCGCTGATCGCGCTCCTGGAAAAGATCGGGCCCGCGATCCTGCTCACCCATTCCCAGGCCGGCGTCTTCGGCTGGGCCGTGTCGGACCAGAGGCCCGACCTCGTGAAGGCCCACGTCGCGGTCGAGCCCAACGGTCCGACCTTCTACGACATCCGATTCAAGGGCGGGACGGACTGGTACGAGCGCGTGAGCGAGGCCCGCGCACGGCCTTACGGCATCACCCGGGTTCCCCTGCATTTCGAGCCGCCCGTGAGCAGCCCCGCCGACCTCACCGTCGTCCAGGCCGACACCCCGGCCCGGCCGGACCAGATCCGCTGCTGGCTCCAGGCGGCCCCGGCCCGGACGCTCCCGAACCTCGCCAAGGTGCCGGCCGTGATCGTGACCGCGGAGGCATCGTTCCGCGCGACGATGGACGACTGCACGGCCGCCTTCCTCACGCAGGCCGGGGCAAAGCCGGACCGGCTGGCCCTCGCCGAGCACGGCATCCGCGGCAACGGCCACATGATGATGCTGGAATCGAACAGCGATCAGGTGGCTGACGCGATCATCGGCTGGATCGAGCAGCGGACGCGCTGACCGGCCGCGACGCGCGCGCCGCGTTTAACCCGCCGCTAACCCCGTCCCGGCGAGGGTCCGCCGGTCATCCAGCGAGGGTTTGCAGCGAGGGTTTGCATGACGGACATGACCGATACCGTGGGCATCGCGGGCGATCGCATCCGCTCGATCATCGAGCGCGTGGAGCGGCTGGAGGAAGAGATCAAGGACCTGATGGAGGCCAAGAAGGAGGTCCTCGCCGAGGCGAAGGGCGAGGGCCTGGACGTCAAGGTTCTCAAGGAGATCCTGAAGATCCGCAAGCAGGACAAGGACGAGCGGGACGAGCAGGAGACGCTGCTCGACGTGTACCTGCGCGCGATGGATGCCCCCACCCCGGCCCCGATGGCCGCGGCCGCCTGAGGGCCCGATCGCGGTGACGATCGCGCAGCCGAACTTCGGCGGAGGAGAGACCCAGGTCCCTCCCCCGCGGGGCCGCCCCGATCCTCAGCGTCGCGCGTCCGCGCCCAGGTAGGCGGCGATGTTGCGCCGGATCCGGTCGAGGGGATCCTCGGCGGGATCCGGCAGCACGAAGCGTTCACCGGTGATGGTCTCGTAGGCGCGGATATAGACGGCCGCCGTCTCCAGCACGATTTCGGCCGGGATCTCGGGGATCGGATCCGTATAGGGATCGCACCGGGCCACCACCCAATTGCGCACGAAATCCTTGTCGAAGCTCTCCGGCGCCGCCCCGGCGGCAAAGCGCTCGGGGAAGCTCTGGGCGAACCAGTAGCGGCTGCTGTCGGGCGTGTGGATCTCGTCGGCGAGGACGATGCGGCCCTGACCGTCGGTGCCGAACTCGTATTTCGTGTCCGCCAGGATCAGCCCGCGCTCGGCGGCCAGCGACTGGCCGCGGGCGAAGAGCGCCAGCGCCGCCTCGGAAACCGTCCGCCACTGATCCGGCGTGAGCAGACCGCGCTCCAGGATCTCGCCCTCGGTCAGGGGCTCGTCATGGCCGCCGTCGAACGCCTTCGTGGTCGGCGTGATGATGGCCTGCGGCAGGCGCGCATTCGGCTGCAATCCATCCGGGAAGCGGTGTCCGTACATCGCCCGCTCGCCGGCGCGGTAGCGCGTCAGGATCGACGTGGAGGTCGTGCCCGCGAGGTAGCCCCGCACCACGACCTCGACGGGGAGGATCTCCAGGCGCTGGCCGACGACGACGTTCGGGTCGGGATAGGCGATCACGTGGTTCGGGCAGATGTCGGCCGTCCTCTCGAACCAGTAGCGCGCCGTCTGCGTGAGGACCTGTCCCTTGAAGGGGATCGCCGCGAGGGCGCGATCGAAGGCGCTGATCCGGTCGGAGGTGATCAGCACGCGCCGTCCGTCCGGCAGGTCGTAATTGTCCCGGACCTTGCCGCGATAATGGTTCGGCAACTCGGGCAAAGTCGCCTCGCTCAGGACTTGGTGCGCGTGCGGAGCGAGGTCGGCCGGGTTCATCGGAGCTTCCCGTCAGGCTGCGCGGCGATCCCGCCGCGATCCCTGTGTGCGCGGACGGACGGGAGATTTCCAGTCCCAGGCCCCCGGCCTCGCCCGCGCGCGGGGCCGGGCTTACCGCCCGCAGCTCGGCGACCGGCCCGATCCATCCTCACCTGCCGTCGGACCACGGCGCACCGCGTCGAGCGACGACGCGGCCGCCGCGCCGGGGCCGGCGACCGGCCGGATATCGACCTCGGCCGCGGGCGATGGCTCTGGTCGCGATCGATCGCCGGCCCTATCCTAGTCCGCCAGAGCGTGTGGTGAGGGTGTTGGTGGCCGCGAGGACGCGCGACGCCGCCGGACAGCCGAGGCGCGATGATCGAATCCACGCACCAGCCGGGCAGGCATCCATTCCTGCGCAAGCTCGACAGCATCGCCCTGTTCAAACCGACCGACGAGGAGCGCGCGGCCCTGCACGCCCTGCCCATGCAGATGGCGACCGTCGAGGCCTACCAGGACATCGTGCGTGAGGGTGACCGTCCGTCCCGGTGCTTCGCCCTGCTGGACGGTATAGCCTGCACGTACAAATCGACCCGGGCCGGCAAGCGGCAGGTCATGAGCTACCACGTTCCCGGCGACATCCCGGACTTCCAGAGCCTCCACCTGGAAGTCCTGGACGTCAGCATCGCCACCATCAGTCCGTGCCGCCTCGGCTTCGTGCAGCACGAGGCGGCGCGCGCATTGCTCCGGGCGCACCCGCGGCTCAACGACCTCTTCTGGCGGGGGACCCTGATCGACGCCGCCATCGTGCGGGAGTGGATGCTCAATACGGGCCGGCGCGACGCGTATGCCCGCATGGCCCATCTGTTCTGCGAGCTGGTGACGCGCCTCGGCGCGGTCGGGCTCGCGCCGGACCGGAGCTGCGAGTTGCCGATGACGCAGCCGGAGCTCGCGGACGCCCTCGGGATTACACCGGTTCACGTCAACCGGACCATCCGGGATCTGAAGGCCGCGGGCCTGATCACCCTGCGCAGCCGGCGCCTCTCCGTCGACGACTGGGACGGCCTGAAATCGGCCGCCGAGTTCGATCCGACGTATCTGCATCTTCGCGACCAGGATGCGCCGTAGCCGGTCCGCGTCGCGGCGTCATCCGCGTCGACCGTCAGCTCAGCCGGCGGCGCCGCTCCGTGAGTTCCTGCGCGGCGAGCCTGCGCCCGATCTGGTTCAGGAGTGCCTCGGCACGCGACGTCAGCTCACGGTCGTTCAGTGCGCCCAGCGTCTGATAGGCCGCGATCGCCGCCGCGGCGGCCTGATCCAGCGACGAGGTAGAGCGATCCGACCCCGTGTCGGAGAGTCCGTCGCCGTCGCGGTTCGCACGAAGGCGGGTGATGTCCACGATGATGCCGCGGCCGCTGACTGGTTGGCCGCGGTGATTACAGAAGAACCGGCCGCGGGTGAGCACCCAGCGCGTGACGCCGTCCGCGGAGCGGACGCGGTACTCGAAAAGATAGGGTCTGCCCTCCTGGGCGTCCTTCCGGAACGCCGCCAGCACCTGCCGTCGATCCGCCGGGTGGATGCTGGCGACGTACGCGGCGACCGGCAGACCGACCTCGGCGTCGACCGGATCGACATTGAAAAGATGCGCCACATAGGTATCGGCGAACGCGCGATCGGACGCGGCGTCCCACGACCACGCTCCGATCTCGTCGCGGGAGTCGCGCGCATACCGGAGCGTGTTACCGAGGTGCCAGCCGCCGGGCGCGTTCAGTTTCGGCATGGGATGTCGAGCCGGTTGAACAAAAGCTGATCCACGTTATAGTGAAATCAGGTCTCCGCAAGAAAGATTCGGATTGAGATCGCTGCGGTGGCCGCGCGACCGGTACCATTCTACGCCCCGACACGAGACCGTCGCCCACCGTCGAATCTCAGCCGGCAGAGGTTCGGCGCTCCACGCAAAGGATCGTGGCAAAACCTCTAAATGGATGATGCGCTTCGACTGATCGAAGCGCTATTCAACGTCTCCTGAATGCGAGAACCGTGTTGACGCGGAGGCGTGGATGACAAATCTCGCGCAGCTCGAACTCTTCTATTGGGAGGCCCGGGACATCGTGTCACGCGCCGAGACCGACATGCTCCGCCTCGAGCGGGACGGCGCGCGCGAGGGTCATCTGTTGATGGCCGCGCAGATCCTGGCGGCGGTCAGGCATCTGAGCCGCATCATCGAGCACCACTGCCATCACCCCGAGCGCGCGACGCTGCCCCTGCCCGCGACGGCGGGCCGGCCGGCTGCCCGCAAGCGCGTCTGGTGGATCGTGCCGTTGCGGCCAGGACGGGGGTATTCAGGCAACTGGACATCCCGCCCGTCGGATCTCCCCGTTGGCGGACAAACCGGCGGAGCCGAGACTACGCTCCGATCGGGCCGGTGATGGTGCCGTGATGCCCTCGGGGCGCGGCAACGTCAGGCTCGCAACTTGGCTAGTCGCGCCGCTGCTCTTCTGCGCGCCCTTCAATGCGTTTGGCGAGCGACACCCCCCGCCCTCCCACCAAGCCGCCGAGATCGAAGCCTTGGTCAACCGGGCGGCCGAGGCTCTGGAGCAACAGGGTTCCGCGGCCTTCTCGGCCTTCCGGAGGAAAGGCAGCGGGTGGCGCTACGGCGATGTCTACCTGTTCGTCGTCGACATGCAGGGCATCGTGCTTCTCAATGCCGCCCGCCCGAACCGCGAAGGACGGGATCTGCTCGACGAGCGCGACGCCGATGGAAAACGGTTTCACAGGGACTTCGTCGACGTGGTCAGACGCTTCGGATCCGGCTGGGTCGACTACATGTTTCCCAAGCCTGGCGAGGCTGCCGCAGCCGTGAAGTGGAGTTACGTTTGCGGCACGCGCGTCGACGGCGTCGAGGCGCTGGTGGGCGCCGGCGTCTACGTCGATGGGCGCTGAGACCGCCGTGCACGACCGCGGCAGGCGGTACCCGCCAGGACGGCGAGCCTTCTCACCGATGGCTTGTTCTCTGCATCTGGTTCGACGAGCGCCGCGTCGAAAGCGTCATGCTCGCGCCACGAACAGTATCGGATCGTAGCAACGCAGGCACGGAAGCGGTTTTCCATTCGCCGCCGCATCGCGCCGCCCGCGCGGTTCCATGGACGGTCGGTACCGCCGATGATCTCAGCCGGGAAGCTGGGTGCGGGCCAGCGGGGTCGATCAGACGACAAGCCCTCGGGGGACGGAGCCGCGCTGGACGCGACACAGCGAACCCGATACCGCGGATTGGAGAGGCGCTAGGCCTCGGTCCGCTGTCAGGAGGCGGATGGTGCCCAGGGACGGAGTCGAACCGCCGACACTGCGATTTTCAGTCGCATGCTCTACCAACTGAGCTACCTGGGCGTCGCCCGCGCCGCTGTCGGCCTCGGACGCCGCGGGGTATAGTGAAGGCTGCGCGGCCTGTCCAGCCTTGCCGTGACACCGGCGTGACCGAACGGCCGGAAAAATCGTCAGGCGTCCGGATCCGGCTCGCGGGGCGGCTCATCGGAGTCGAGCTCCTCGGGTATGGCGTAACGCTCGTTCAACCAGCGCCCCAGGTCGACGTCAGCGCAGCGCTGAGAGCAGAACGGCCGGAATTCCGCCGACTCGGGCCGTCGGCAGATCGGACAGGCGGGACGCATCGCGCGGCTCACGCGAGGCCGCCCCACCCGGCCCGGATCGGATACCCCTCGCCGTCGAGCAGGCTCATCGTCTCGTAGAGCGGGAGGCCGACCACCGCGCTGTAGGACCCCACGAGTTTCACCACGAACGCGCCCGCCAGCCCCTGGATGGCGTAGCCGCCGGCCTTACCACGCCACTCGCCGGAGGCGAGGTAGCCTTGGATGTCCCGGCCCGAAAGGCGCTTGAACCGCACGCGGCTCTCCACGATCCGCTCCCGCCGCCCGCGCGGCGAGAGCACGCAGACGGCCGTGAAGACCCGGTGCTGGCGCCCGGACAGCAGACGCAGGCAATCCGCCGCCTCGTCCGGGACCTCGGCCTTCGGAAGGACGCGCCGTCCGACCGCCACGACCGTGTCGGCCGATACCAGCCAAGTCGGCGTCGTCGTGGCGTCCAGGTGCAGCGCCGCCTCGGCGGTCGCGAGCTTTGTCCGAGCGAGGCGCCGAGCGAGTTCACGCGGGGGCTCGGCCTTGCGCGGCGTCTCGTCGACCTCGGCGGGCAGCAGCGCGTCCGGCTCGATCCCGATCTGCTGCAGGAGCGCGAGGCGTCGAGGCGAGGCGGAAGCCAGCACGAGGCGGGTCTTCGCTCCCTGCGTCGCACCGACCGCTTCAGGTGTGGCGTCCATGGTGTTCCACTCGCACGGGCGGCCGGGGGCGACGGGGCTCCTGATCCAGAGCGCCATCATCGGCCAGGACAGCCTTGATCCGGCAGCCTGATAAGCGAAGGGGTCCGGGTTGTGAACCGGAGCCGGCAGCGGGCGGCAATGGATCCTCGATCTCCGATCGCCGCCCGCGACGTGCTGGCACGAAGACGTTCCCAGCCTGCCCTGGTGCCCGGCATTCCCGATTGAAGACACGTTCATGATCAAAATTCGGGCGTCGGGACCGGTTTTAATATTCGGCAAGTCAAGCCGCAGACGTCGCACCGAACCGTAACCGAGTGTTAACCAAGACGGGCGGAGAATGCAGACATCGGAAGAGGTGGACCCCGATGCTCAACGCCGATCCGCTCCTGCGACGCCCCAAGCTCGTCACCGCAGCGCTCCTCACCCGTGCCCTCGACGGATTGCGGCCGAAGGTGAGCTCGCCGGTTGAGATCTGGCAGAAGCTCACCGACCAGTACGTCGTGGATCTCGACGCCGTCGCGGCGCTGCTGCCCGCGACCGAGCCTGAGACGCACTGGCTGCCCGCCCGCGACTGACGCGTCTTCTTCCAGACCGTCACGGGTGCCCGCCCTTGGCACGCGACATGCAAAGATCGCGGTCAAAGAGTGATCGATAACCGGAGGAAGCACTCAGGCAACGACAACGCGGTGGCTCTCACGCCGGAGCACCCCGCGGACCTTTCGTTCACACGGAGTGGAGGTCCGTCATGTCAGAACTGCTCTCTGTCGCCCTTGTCTGCGCCGGTACTCTGCTCGCGCAGGATTGCTCCCGCGTCACCGCACTCGACGTCATCGTCGCCCCGGCCCACTCGCCGATGGAATGCCTGATGCACGCCCAGACAATGGCCGCGCAGGCCGGACTTCCCGGCGGCAGCGACCGCTATCTCAAGATCGCCTGCGAGCATCGGCGCCTGGAAGGCGATCCCGGCCGGGTGATCCGACGGGCATCGTGAGCCCTATATGCCGGGCACACCACCGCAATCCCGCCGGCCGACGCCGTTGTTGGCCGGCGTGCCGAAATTCTCGGCAAGGTCTGCCGGCGATCCGCCGAGACTCCACCGCGTGACCTGCCCCGATTCGACGGAGGAGAATTGAATGGTGCACCAAAGACACGTCAGTACAATTCCTGCTTCACTAGGGCTTTAGAACAGTTGCGGCCGTACGGCACCGGACCCATCCTGCTTGGCAACGCTGATGCAAGCCTGATCCCGGCATCTGCCGACCGAGCCGTCCCGAAGGCCCCGTGCTGGGCCGGGTTCCGCGAGTGCCCGACCCCATGATCTACCATGCGTTCGACCTGCAGACCGACATCGCAGCCCAGACCCGGGCCTGGGGACGGCTGCTGAACGACGTCTGGTCACCGTGGCGCGCATGGGGCCAGCCGATCACGTGGATGTCCGCCGGCGCCCGGATGATGATGCGCACGGGGCTGACCTTCGCCCGACCGGCCTATGGCATCGACGCGGTGAAGGTCGGCAACCGCAGCGTTCCGGTCGTCGAGGAGCCCGTCGCGGTCACACCGTTCGGCACCCTGCTGCACTTCCGGAAGGACATCCACACCGACCAGCCCAAGGTGCTCATGGTCGCGCCGATGTCGGGGCACTTCGCGACGCTCCTGCGCGCCACGGTGCGCACGATGCTGCCGGACCACGACGTCTACATCACCGATTGGCACAACGCCCGCGACGTGCCGCTGTCGGAGGGTCGGTTCGGGTTCGACGACTATGTCGGCCACCTCGTCCACTTCCTGCAGACGATCGGTGAAGGCGCCCACATGGTGGCGGTCTGCCAGCCGGCCGTGCAGGCGCTGGTGGCTGCGGCCGTCATGGCGCAGACCAAGGACGCGGCGGCTCCGCGCAGCATGACCCTGATGGCCGGCCCGGTGGATTGCCGCGTCAACCCCACGGGCGTGAACGAACTCGCCACCTCGAAGCCGATCGAATGGTTCGAGCAGAACCTGATCGCCACCGTTCCTGCGCGCCACAAGGGAGCCGGCCGCAAGGTCTATCCGGGTTTCGTGCAGGTCTCGGCCTTCACGGCGATGAACGCCAAGCGCCACATCCAGGGCCATACCGACCTGTTCTGGCACATGGCGAACGGCGAACACGCGAAGGCGGAGGCCATCGAGACGTTCTACGACGAGTACTTCGCCGTTCTGGATCTCGCGGCCGATTTCTATCTGGAAACGGTCAAGACCGTCTTCCAGGATCACGCCCTGGCCAGGAACGCGGTGCGCTATCGCGGCGATCCGATCGACCTCGGAGCCATCCGGCGGACCGCCCTGATGACCGTGGAGGGCGAGCGGGACGACATCTGCGCCGTCGGCCAGACCATGGCGGCGCACGAACTCTGCACGGGTCTCGCGCCTTACATGCGGACCCATTATCTGCAGGCCGGGGTCGGCCATTACGGCGTTTTCGCGGGACGGCGCTGGGAAACCCAGATCTACCCCCAGGTGCGCAACTTCATCCAGTCCCACAACTGACGCCGGATCGTACGGCCGACGTCGCGCCGATTTGACCCGCCGACGGCCGCGGCTCACCATGATAGCCTCTTCGGACAGAGCCGGGCCCCTGCCGGGCTCATAGGCGTGGGGCGGAACGGTCGGCGTGATCGACAGGGACGGTTTCGGCAGCGACGACGGCAAGACCGGCCGCGCATCAAAACGGCCCGTGGCGGCCACGCGCCTCGACCGGCTGGTGGCCCAGGCGCGGGCGGCCGTCCTGTGGGAGCAGGCCTGGCCGGTTCTGTGGCGCGGATTGGGCGTCGGCCTCCTGTTCCTGGTCCTCTCATGGACGGGCCTGTGGCTGGACCTGCCGCCGCTGGGGCGGCAGATCGGCCTCGGCGTGGTCGCGGCTCTCCTGGTCACCGCGCTCATGCCGCTCGTTCACCTCGCCCGGCCTGACCGCCGCGCGGCACTCGCCCGGATCGATCGCGAAGCCGCGTCGCGTGATCCGTCCCTGCGCCACGGGCCCGCCTCCGCGGCGCAGGATACCCTGATTGTCGGCGCCGCGGATGCAGGCAGCCGCGCCCTCTGGGACCTGCACCAGAGGCGCGCCGCACGGGCCGTGGCTGCCCTGCGCGTCGGCTTGCCCCGCCCGGGCATGACCCGGCTCGACCCCTTCGCGCTGCGGGCCGGTCTGATCGTCGCCGCCGTGGCGAGCCTGTTCGCGGCGGGACCGGAATGGCGCGAGCGCATCGGTGCGGCGTTCGACTGGCAGGAGCCGGCTGCGCCCGGTCCGAACTTCCGCGTGGACGGCTGGATCGATCCGCCACTCTACACCCGCCTGCCACCGCTGCTGATCGCGATGGACGGGAGCGACCAGCACCTGCGCGCGCCGGTCAACGCGCAGCTGATCGTGCGCATCGCCGGCCAGGGCAAGGCCGCGGCAAACACGACGCTGACGCCCAATGCCGGCCTCGTTCCGGTGCCCGGCCAGGAGGCGCGGCCGGATCTGCGAGAGGAACGCTACCGCATCGTCGGCGGTGCCGAGCTCGTCATCGTCACGCCGGCCGGTCGGCAGCGTCTGACCGTGGACGCGATACCGGACCGCCCGCCGGAGGTGACCGCGACCGGCGGGCCCGAGGTGAACGGGCGCGGCACCTTCAACCTGAGCTACAGGGCTAAGGACGATTACGGGATCAGCGCAGCCGAGGGACTGATCGAGCCGCTCAAGCCCGGGCGGTCCCTGGTCTCCGTGCCGCGCATCGGTCTCGCCCTGCCGGCCGACGCCGCGGGCGAGACCGATACCAAGACCCTCGTCGACCTCACCGACAATGCCTGGTCCGGCGCGCGCGTGCGCTACCATATCGTGGTGAAGGACGAGGCCGGTCAGGAAGGGCGCACGCCGGACACCGAGATCACGCTACCGTCGCGGCCGTTCCGCGAGCCCCTGGCGCGAGCGCTGGCTGAGGGACGCCGCCGCCTTGTCACGGCACCGGACACGGATCGCCGCTGGGTGCAGAGCGCCCTGGACGCGCTCCTGGTCGCGCCCGACACGTTCACGCCGCAGCCCGCGATCTTCCTCGGTCTCCGGACCGCCACGGAACGGCTGCGCAGCGCCAAGACCGATCCCGATCTGATCGAAGTGGCCGATCTTCTCTGGGAGATGGCGCTCAAGATCGAGGACGGCGACCTGTCGGATGCCGAGAAGCAGCTGCGCCTGGCGCAGGACCGGCTGAAGGAGGCCATGGAGCGCAATGCGCCCGACGACGAGATCAAGCGCCTGACCCAGGACCTGAAGCAGGCCCTCGACAAGTTCCTCTCCGAGATGGCTCAGAAGCAGGGCCGGGAACCCCGCGAGCAGAGCGAGCGGAGCCAGGGCAATCAGCAATCGAAGACCGTCACGCCCCAGGATCTCGACAAGATGATCCAGGACATGGCCGAGGCCATGAAGCGCGGCGATACCGCGGAGGCGCAGCGCCTCATGGAGCAGTTGCGCAACACCCTGGAAAATCTCCAGTCCGCGGAGCGGGGCAGCCGCACCGATCAGGCGGCCCGCGAGATGCAGAAGCAGATGCGCAATCTCGACGAGATGGCGAAGGAGCAGCAGGGCCTGCGCGACGAGACCTTCAAGGATGGGCAGGAGCAGCGCGGCGGCCAGAAGCCGCAGAACCGCGGCCAGCAGCAGCAGGGACAGCAGGGTGGCCAGGGGCAGAAGCAGCAGGGCCAAGGACAGCAGGGCCAGCAGGGCCAGGGACAGCAGGGTCAACAAGGCCAGCGGGGACAGGGCCAGCAGGGCGATGTCGGCGAGCGCCAGCAGGCGCTTCGGCAGAAGCTGGAAGAGCTTGAGCAGCGCATGAAGGAGAACGGCATGCGCGGCGAGCAGGGTCTGGCCGACGCCGAGAACGCGATGCGGGACGCCGAGAACGCCCTGAAGCAGGGCGATTCCGGCGAGGCGGTGGATGCCCAGGGCCGGGCCCTCGATGGCCTCAAGCGCGGCGCCGAGGGCATGGCGCAGCAGATGCAGGACATGGCGGAGGGTCAGGGCGAAGGCCAGCAGGAGGGCGGTCAGCAGCCCGGCCAGCAGGGTCAGGCCGGCGCCCGGGACGACGATCCCCTCGGCCGCCCGACGCGCGGTCGCGACATGAGCGACGGACGGGTACGTGTGCCGACCGCGGACGAATCGGCGGTTCAGCGGGCCCGCCGCATCATGGAAGAGCTGCGTCGCAAGCTGGGCGACCCGACCCGTCCCCGCGAGGAGCTCGATTATTTCGAGCGCCTGCTCCGCCGCAACTGAACCCCCGACAACCCCAAGACGCCACGCGGTGCCGGCTCACGGCACCGGTTCGGCCCGGATCAACGCCCCATGTCGTCCAACACCCTCGTCCTCCTCGCCTGCTTGGCCGTGGCCTTCGTGCTGTTCTTCGGCTTGGCCAACATGATGCGGGGCGGGAGCGCCAACATCTCGCAGAAGTTGATGCGCCTGCGGGTCCTGCTCCAATTCGTGGCGATCGTGATCATCATGGGCGTCGTCTGGTGGCGCTCGGCCTGAGCGCACGCGACCGGGTGTGACCGCGCCGCCGCACCCGGTGCCTTTCGCCGCCGCGTCGGATGAATTCAGCGCCTGAGCCCGCAGACCTCGTGCTACGCTCGGTAGAGAAGAACTGCCAAGCCTTCCCGGCCGAGACCGCATGACCACCCCTTTCCGTACCTGCCTTATCGGCCTCCTCACCGGTGCGGCGATCCTGCCCGTGTCGGCCGCGGACGCGCCGCCGCTGCCGGCGGCCTACGCGGCTCCGGCTCAGCCGCTCAGCATCGTGTCGGAGGTGCGGATCGGCGGAGCGGTACAGGATCCGGGCAGCGCCGAGGGCAAGCTCCCCGGCTTCAGCAAGGCGAACGTCAACGGCGAGATCCTCTTCGCCAAGCCGCAGATCAGCGCCGATCCGTTCTGGCAGGCCTTCGTGCCGCGCCCCACGGTGGGCGGCAGCTACAACACCGGCGGCCGGACGAGCTACGCCTATCTCGGCGCGACCTGGACGGTGGAGATCTTCCCCGAGACCTTCAACCGCCGAATCTTCCTCGACGGGTTCTTCGGCGGGGTTGCCCATAACGGCTATACCGGCCCGAAGGCCGAGACGCCCTACGGCTTCAACACGCTCGGCTGCTCTCCGATGTTCCGCGAAGCCGCGGCGCTGGGCTATCGCCTCACCGAGCATTGGAGCATCATGGCGACGGTCGAACACATGTCGAATGCCGGGCTCTGCGCGAACAATCGCGGTTTGACCAATTTCGGCGGCAAGATCGGCTACACTTTCTGAGACCGGATCCCGTGGTCAAGCTCAACCGCATCTACACGCGCACCGGCGACAAGGGCACGACCGCGCTGGCGGACGGGCAGCGCCGTTCCAAAGCGGACCTGCGGATCGAGACCTACGGCACTGTCGACGAGACCAACGCCTGTATCGGCATGGCGCGCCTCCACACGGAGGGCCGCCTGGACGCCATGCTGGGCGCCATCCAGAACGACCTCTTCGATCTCGGCGCCGATCTGGCGACTCCCCCGACGCCCGAGCCGCTGCCGTACGAGCCGCTGCGGATCGTGGCGAGCCAAGTCGAGCGCCTGGAGCGCGACATCGACGCTCTGAACGAGCCGATCGCGCCCCTGAAATCCTTCGTCCTGCCCGGTGGATCCCCGGCCTCCGCGGCCCTTCACCTCGCCCGCACCGTGTGCCGGCGGGCCGAACGTCTGGCGGTGAGTCTCGCCGCCCGCGCGGACGAAAGCGTGTCGCCCGAGTCGCTGCGATACCTGAACCGGCTGTCCGACTTCCTGTTCGTCGCCAGCCGCGCGGCCAACGCCGACGGCGCCGACGATGTCCTCTGGGTGCCCGGCGCCAACCGCTGATCCACCCGTCCCGTTTTCGTCGGCCTCCAACGCGCCGCGTTGACAAGGCGGAAATGTGGCCGTTACGGTCCGGCACCTTGCGTGCCCCGCCCCCGCAGTCCCGGTGACAGCGGGAGAGGCGTGCACGACGACAAGAATCCTCCGGGGAAGGATCGAAGCCGCCATGAAGGTTCTGGTGCCTGTGAAGCGGGTGGTGGACTACAACGTCAAGATCCGTGTGAAGGCGGACGGCTCCGGGGTCGAGCTGGCGAACGTGAAGATGTCGATGAACCCGTTCGACGAGATTGCGGTGGAGGAGGCGATC
>NZ_JAKSYP010000063.1:0-28290 GCF_022829625.1 Methylobacterium sp. E-046
GCCTCAGCCGTCGGGCGCTCCGTGCCGGACCGGCGCGCGGACGACTCGCGTCCGCCGCGCGATTCGCGGCCCGGGCGGCCGCTGCCGGGCTCCAGCAGATCGTCGGCGATCCGCGGGGTCTCCGCGACGTCGCGGCGTGCCACGATCCGGCCTTCGGCGGGGACGGGGGCCACCTCCGCGCTGGTCGAGGACATCAGCCGCTCGTCGAGGGACGGAGCCCGCGCCGTGATCGCCTCGGCGGGGCCGAGCCGGACGAGGAGGCGTTCGAGGGCGGACTGGACGCCCTCAAGGGTGGCGCCGAGGCGCTGATCGGAGGCGACCTGCCGTGCCTGCATGTCCGCGAGGCTGGCGCGCAGGAGCCCGATCTCGCCGGTCTCCGCGGCGGCGATGCCGGAGCCCTGCAGAGTCTCGGCCACCGCGTTGCGCGCGGCGCGCTCGACGGCGGCTTCGCTGGGCGCCGCCTCCCGGAGGGCCGTCACCTGCCGCAGCAGGTCACCCATGGTCCGTTCGAGGCCGGCCAGGGCGGGATCGGCGCTGTGCGGCGCGTCGAGGCGGCCCGCCAGGGTGACGACCTGCTTCTCCAGGGCGTCGAGCCCTTCGTGCTCCGAGCGGCTGCCGACCTGATCGACCTTCTCGGCGAGGTTGCGCAGCATGGCGTGGATCGAGGCCATCTCGCCGGGGCGGGACATGTCCCCGTCGGCGGCGTGCTCGGCCCAGTCCTCACGGGCGCAGAGGAGGTCGACCTTCTCGGCAAGCGCCTGGATCTGGCCGGCGAGCGCCGCCGGCGCCGCGAACTTCACGTCGCTGCGAATCTCCTCGAGCAGCGGCCGCAGATCCGGATTCGTGCCGACCCGCTGCAGCTCGGCGATCTGCGCGCTGACGGCTTGGAGGCTCTGCGCGAGCCCCTGGATGCGCTCGGGACCGGCCAGTGCCCCGATCAGCCGGCGGATCTCCTCGAGTTCGCCGAAGAGACCGGTCAGCGTGTGGTCGTCCCGGCCGGCGGCTCCGGTCGCCGCCACGCTGTCCAGGCGCTCCGCGAGGCGCCGGACATCCTCGGCGACGCGGCTGTGGACGTTCTCGGCGACTTCCTCGGCCAAGCGCTCGACCTGCGCCCGCACCTGCTCGATCGGCGCCGCGATGGCGGTGAGGTCGGTGCCGGCCTGCGCCCGCTCGACGCCGCTCGCCAGGGAGATCACCGCCTCCTCCAGGGCGACGATGTCCCGGCTCGTGGCGAGCTGCGTGATCGCCTCGCGCAGGCGCACGGTCTCGTCCTGAAGCTCGGCCAGGGCGGCGGAAGGCCCGGCCACCTCCTCGATCCGCGCCTCGAGGCGGCGGGCAAGGTCCATGCGCATGCTGGCGACGACGCCGCCATCCGGATCGGCCGGCGAGGCCGCGGTCGTCGACAATTCGCGCTGCCGCTGGCGGATGTCCTGCACGGCGCTGCGGATGTCGCCCGGGGCGGGGCGCCCGCGACGGCCGGGCTGGCGGGTGGCGGCGACCTGCTCGCCGAGCTGCGACATGCGGCGCTCGATGTCGCCCAGGCGCTCGGTCACCTCCTGCACGGGGGCCGCCTTCAGGGCGCGCTCGATCCGCGCCTCGATCTCGGCCAGGCGCCGCGACTCGGCATTCTGCACGCTGCGGCGTTCCTCATCGAGGGCCCGGTCAAGGCCCTCGAGACGGTGGATCAGTGCGGCCAGGCCGTCACCGTAGGTTTCCGCGACGCCGGACGCGCCGACCTGCCGGTCGAGCTCCGGGGCGACGTCGGATCGGGGCATCGGCTGGGCGAGCTGCTCGGCCCGGTGACGGCGACGCTGGCGGCGGTTGCCCGGACCGCCGGATTTCGACTGCGGGACCACCGAGGCGATCCAGGTCTCCAGCGGCACGCCGGCCCGCGCCGCCACGTCCCGGGCGGCGTCGAGCACCTCGGGATCGAAACTGTCGAGCTGCGGCATCGCGGTGCTGGTCATCGGGGGCCTATCGTCGGCAGTTCGGCGTCCAATCCTGGGTGCGGAGCGGGAACCGCTGATCGGTATCCACGGAACGCGCGCATCGGATCGTTCGAGCGTGACCATTAACTTTCTTGGTAAACACGAGGTTAAGGGGTGGCGGGTGCGGTAATCGTTGCCACCCGATTGCCCGCCGCCGGCCGGCCTTGCGTCGCCATGCAGCGAGGCCGAGCCGTTGCTCGGGAGGGCGCCGGACGGTTACATGGCGCAACCGCTGCGGGCCGCTCCGAGAGGCCCGCACACTGGGGATGCCAGAGATGCCGCAGTATCGTGCACCGGTCGAAGACACGCTGTTCCTCCTCAACGACGTGCTGGGCTTCCACGCCCGCGACAACCTGGCCGGCTTCGCCGACGCATCCCCGGACGTCGTCGAGGCGGTCCTCCGCGAGGGCGCCAAGCTCTCCGAGGAGGTGCTGGCCCCGCTCAACCGGACCGGCGACGTCGAGGGTTGCCGCCGGGAGACCGACGGCACCGTGCGCGCACCCAGCGGCTTCAAGGCGGCCTACGACACCTACGCGACCGGCGGCTGGATGGGCCTCTCGGTGCCTGAGGCCTATGGCGGCCAGGGCCTGCCCCACACCCTCAACACCGCCATCCAGGAATTCACCTCCGGCGCCAACCTCGCCTTCGGGATGTATCCCGGCCTGACCCAGGGCGCGATGGCGGCGCTGCTGGTCCACGGGACCGAGGAGCAGAAGGCGCGCTATCTGCCCAAGATGGTCGAGGGGGCCTGGACCGGCACCATGAACCTCACCGAGCCGCATTGCGGCACGGATCTCGGGCTTCTCAAGACCAAGGCGGTGCCCAACGGCGACGGCTCCTACAGCCTCACCGGCACCAAGATCTTCATCTCGGCCGGCGAGCACGACCTCGCCGAGAACATCGTCCATCTCGTCATCGCCCGCATCGAGGGCGCGCCCGCCGGAACGAAGGGCATCTCGCTCTTCGTCGTGCCCAAGTTCCTCGTGAACGAGGACGGCTCGCTCGGAGCCCGCAACGGCGTGTCCTGCGGCTCCCTGGAGCACAAGATGGGCATCCACGGGAACGCCACCTGCGTCATGAACTACGACGGCGCCACCGGCTGGCTGGTCGGACAGGAGAATCGCGGCCTCAACGCCATGTTCGTGATGATGAACGAGGCGCGGCTGGCGGTGGGAGTCCAGGGGCTCGGCCAGTCCGAGGTCGCTTACCAGAACGCCGCCGCCTACGCGAAGGACCGTCTCCAGGGCCGGGCGCTGACCGGCGCGAAGGCGCCCGAGAAGGCGGCCGATCCGATCATCGTCCACCCCGACGTGCGCCGCACGCTCCTGCAGATCCGCTCCTTCAACGAGGCGGCCCGGGCGCTGATGCTCTGGACGGCCCTCCAGGCCGACATCCTGCACCGCTCGGAGGATGCTCAGGAGCGCCAGGCCGCGGACGATCAGCTCGGGCTGATGACCCCCGTGGTGAAGGGCGTGTTCACCGATCGGGGGTTCGCCAACGCCGTCGAGGCGCAGCAGCTGCTTGGCGGTCACGGCTACATCGAGGAATGGGGCATGTCGCAGTTCGTGCGCGATGCCCGCATCGCCATGATCTACGAGGGCGCCAACGGCATCCAGGCCATGGACCTGATCGGCCGCAAGCTGCCCAAGGACGGCGGCCGGGCCATGATGGCCTTCCTGGGCGAGGTCCAGACCTTCCTGAAGGACCATGGCGAGGATCCCGCGATGGCGCCGTTCACCACGCCGCTCCAGGCCGGAGTGAACGACCTCCAGGGCGCCGTCATGTGGCTGATGCAGAACGCATTCTCGAAGCCCGACAATGCCGGCGCCGGCGCCACCGACTTCATGCACCTCTTCGGTCTCGTGGCCCTCGGCTACATGTGGGCGCGGATCGCCAAGGCGGCACTGGCCAACCATGCCGAGGCGCCCTCCCCGCGCTGGGAGTCGAAGCTCACGAGCGGCCGGTTCTTCATGGAGCGGATGCTGCCGGAGACGGGCCTGCGCCTCTCGCGGATCAAGGCCGGCTCGGAGAGCACCATGGCGCTGATGGCGGACGCGTTCTGAGCCTCCAGCCGGTCGCCGCGCCCGCGCGCGGCGGCCGGCATCGGTTCGGCATCTCCGCACCGTCGCCGTCGCCGTCGCGAGCGCGACGCGCACAACGCGGTCAGCGCGGCGGCGTCATCCTGGCGTAAGCCCGGTCAGCGTCACCGTACTGGCGACGACGGCGCTGCCCCAGGAGGCGAGCACCCCTCAGCCGACGAGCGCGGCGTCCAGATCCTCGATGAGGTCCGCCGGATCCTCCAGGCCGATCGACAGCCGCACCACGTCGGGTCCGGCGCCGGCGGCGGTCTTCTGCGCGTCGGTGAGCTGGCGGTGCGTGGTCGAGGCCGGGTGGATGATCAGCGAGCGCGTGTCGCCGATATTGGCGAGGTGCGAGAACAGCTGCAGGCTGGAGACGAGCTTCACGCCAGCGTCGTAGCCACCCTTCAGCCCGAAGGTGAAGACGGCGCCGCACCCGTTCGGCGTGTAGCGCCGGGCGAGCTCGTGATAGCGGTCGCTCTCAAGGCCCGGATAGCTCACCCAAGACACCGCCGGATGCGTCGACAGGTGCCGCGCCACCGTCAGCGCGTTGTCGGAATGGCGCTGCATCCGCAGCGGCAGGGTCTCGATGCCGGTGAGGATCAGGAATGCGTTGAACGGCGACAGGGCCGGCCCGAGGTCGCGCAGGCCCAGCACCCGGCACGCGATGGCGAATCCGAAATTGCCGAAGGTCTCGGCCAGAACCATGCCGGAATATTCCGGCCGTGGCTGGCTCATCATCGGGTAGCGGGCGTCGCCCGCCCACTGGAACGAGCCGCCATCGACGATCAGGCCGCCGATCGAGTTGCCGTGGCCGCCGAGGAACTTGGTGGCCGAGTGGACGATGATGTCGGCCCCGTGCTCGAAGGGCCGGATCAGGTACGGCGTCGCCATGGTGTTGTCGACGACGAGCGGAATGTTGTGCTTCTTGGCGATCCGCGACAGCGCCGCGATGTCGGTGATGACGCCCCCCGGATTGGCGATCGATTCGCAGAAGATCGCCTTCGTGCGCGGCGTGATCGCCGCCTCGAACGAGGCCGGATCGTCGTTGTCGGCCCAGGCCACCGACCAGCCGAAGTTCTTGTAGGAATGGTTGAACTGGTTGATCGAGCCGCCATACAGCTTGTTGGAGGCGACGAACTCGTCGCCCGGCTGCATCAGGGCATGCATGGTGAGGAACTCGGCGGCGTGGCCGGAGGCGACCGCCAAGGCCGCGGTGCCGCCCTCCAGCGCTGCGATGCGCTCCTCCAGCACGGCATTCGTCGGGTTGGTGATCCGCGTGTAGATGTTGCCGAAGGCCTGAAGCCCGAACAGCGAGGCGGCGTGATCGACATCGTCGAACACGAAGCTCGTGGTCTGGTAGATCGGCGTGGCCCGCGCGCCCGTCGCGGCATCGGGGGCGGCGCCCGCGTGGATCGCCAGCGTGTTGAAGCCGGGCAGGCGGTCGGTCATCGTCGGTTCTCCTCGGAGCACCCGCGGCTGTACGCCCGCGCGGGAGGGCGACGCAAGCTCCCGGTACGGGCCCGGACCGCGCCTCTACACCTCCGGCATGTGGCCGATGTCGACGTGCGGCTGCCCGGCATCCACGAGCGCACGGTCCACGGCCTCGATGGCGAGCAGCGTGCGGGTCAGGTCCTCGGCCATGGAGATCGGCGCCACGTCGAGTCCGCCCAGGCGTCGGGAAATGGCGTTCCTCTGGCGCGCCAGCGCGGCGCGGGCACGGTTCAGATCCTCGATCTCGTCGGTCGTCATCGTCGGTCCTTCCCCCGGCTTCTGCCGGTGTGGTGATCAGCTGCCCGGCGTCCAGTCGATGTTCGGCCGCTGCGCGAGGATGCGCGCGAAGTAGTCGGCCACCGCCTGGGCGCCGTCGGTGTGCATCATGGCGACGGGATGCGCGAGATACGCGCGGGCGAGATCGAGCGGTAACGTCCCGTCCCGGAACGCCTCCAGCACCGCGTCGATGAACTCGTCATGGGCGTCGTTGAATTCGTTGGACAGCTTCTTGCGGTCGTTCAGGGCCTTGATCGGCATGCCGTTTCCATCTCTCCGGGTTGATGTCTGCACCGCCTCGCGTCAACCCGCCCGAACAGGAACGCGGCTCGGAAGGTTCCAGCCTGCGGGCCATGGGGCGGTCGCCGGCCGAACTTCAGTAACCCTCCGCGCGGCGCGATTGGAGCGAAAAGCCCGGCTCAGCCGTTAATGCCTTATGTCGACGATGTCAGTGCGCGCCCATACAGTCGAGATTGTCCCGTGTGCGGACGACCCGCGATGCTACCGCTGGCTCATACGGGCCCGCGGCGGCGCGATCGTGGAAGAATCGCCCTACGCGTTCGTGACGTCGAACGGCGCGCGGATCTCCGGCGAGTGCTGGATGCGCGAGCACTTCGACGTCACCCGCTCCAGCTAACCGGAGGTCGGCCGGTATCGCTTCGCTTCGCCGATATCGCTTACGGGTTGTTGTGCCTGAAGAGCGATCGATACAACCGAGGATGGCACGTGCCGTGAGGGCGTGTATTCACACGGACAAGCCGTTTTTCATCCGAGTGTGTAAGCTTAACATTAAGCATCGCTGGCCGCATCGGCGGTTTTTGTCGGTTCTTTAATGAGACTCGTCCAGCTTCAGGCCAATTCCGATGTTGGCCGGGGAATGGACGATGGTGAATGGTGACGGCGACAACCGGAACGGCGTTCTGGCGTCGCGGTTGGGCTCGGTGACCTCGATCGAAGGGTCGAAGGTGCATCTTGCGCTTGCCGGCCAGAACGGCCGGCCGAACGTGCGGGTCACCGTCGGCAATTTCGTCCGGATCCAGGCGGGCGCCGCAGACCTGATCGGTATCATCACGACCCTGGCGTCGGGGGCCGGTGGCCAGCCCGGCGCCGTCGCGAGCCTCGATCTCCTCGGCGAGATCGTCCTGAAGGATGGGGCGAAGAGCTTCCAGCGCGGCGTGGCCTGCTATCCCGCGATCGGCGACGCGGTCGATCTGCTCCCGCCCGGCGACCTGCGCGTCGTCTACCAAGCTACGGGATCGCGCACGGCGACGGTCGGCGCCCTCTACCAGGATCCCGAGACGCCGGCCTGCATCAAGGTGGAGGATCTGCTGACGAAGCATTTCGCCGTCCTCGGCACGACCGGGGTGGGCAAGTCCAGCGGCGTCGCGGTCATCCTCGACCAAGTGCTGCGTACGCGGCAGGACGTGCGGATCTTCCTGCTGGACGTGCACAACGAGTACGCCTCGTGCTTCGGCGACCGCGCCAGCATCATCAGCCCGCACAATCTCAAGCTGCCGTTCTGGCTCTTCAACCTGGAAGAGATCGCCGACGTCATCTACGGCGGCCGCCCGGCGATCGACGAGGAAATCGAGATCCTGGCGGAGGTGATCCCGCTCGCGAAGAGCAAGTACGTCCAGTACAAGGAGGCGAGTGACCGGCAGATCGTCAAGCGGTCCATCGGCAAGAGCGCCGGGTACACCGTCGACACGCCGGTTCCCTACATGCTGCAGGACCTGATCTCGCTCATCGACGAGCGGATGGGACGCTTGGAGAACCGCGTCTCGCGGATGCACTACCACCGCTTGATCACCCGCATCGAGGCGATCCGCAACGACCCCCGCTACGGCTTCATGTTCGAGAACGCCAATGTCGGCGGCGACATGATGGGCGAGATCGTGGCGCACCTGTTCCGGCTTGAACCGGACGGGCGCCCGATGACCATCATGCAGTTGGCAGGATTGCCCATGGAGGTGATCGACGCCGTCGTCTGCGTCCTGTGCCGTATGGCGTTCGAGTTCGGCATCTGGAGCGAGGGCGCGATACCGCTCCTCTTCGTGTGCGAGGAGGCCCACCGCTACGCCTCGGCCGACCGCTCCATCGGCTTCACGCCCACGCGCCGCGCCCTGTCGCGGATCGCCCGCGAGGGGCGCAAGCACGGCGTTTTCCTCGGGTTGGTGACCCAGCGGCCGGCCGAACTCGACGCGACCATCATGTCCCAGTGCAGCACCCTGTTCGCCATGCGGATGACCAACGACCGCGACCAAGCCTTCCTGGCGGCGGCCGTCTCGGATGCCGTGAATCTCCTGAGCTTCGTGCCGTCCCTCGGCACCGGCGAGGTCATCGCCTTCGGCGAGGGCGTGCCGATGCCGGCGCGGATGAAGTTCCATCCGCTGCCCCCGGAGCGGCAGCCGCGCAACGACATCAGCGGGCGCACTCCGGGGTCGGGCGAGATGATCGCCGGTGCGGCCTTCGTGGGCGCCGTGGTCGAGCGCTGGCGGGGTGCCACCATGAGCAAGTCGGGCGGCGGCGACACGGATCTCACCGGCTTGGCGCGCCTCGCCCGCGAGCCGGGCGCCGACGGCAACGGCGCCGCGCTCGAACAGGTGCACCGGCGCCTGCTCCGGCGTCCCCTGGATGCCGCCGAGGCGCCGGCCGAGACCGGTCTGCGCGCCGCGAAGGCCCTCTGGCAGCAGAGCTGAGCGTGAGCGACGTCGCGCCGAGTCACCGGCGGAGCCTGCTGGAAGCCGCCATCCAGGCGCTCCCGGTGGGCGTCGTGGTCCACGACGATCAGGGGGTCTGCATCCTGGCGAACGCGGCCGCGCGGGCGCTCGGCAGCGAGCTCGTCGACGACCTGTCGGCGTCCGCCCTCGAACGGCCGGACCGGATCTGCGTCGAGGAGGTCGGCACGCAGGTGGTCGAGACCTCGACGCGCTTGGTCTCGGCCGAGCGGGAGAGCTACACGCTCACCACGATCGCCGACGTCACGCATCACCACACAATGCAGCGCGATCTGATCGCGCGGGCCTTCATCGACGCGCTCACCGGCCTGCCCAACCGGACCATGTTCGAGCAGAGCATCGAGGAACTGATCGCCGAGGCAACCCCGGAGGCGCGGTTCGCCCTGGCCTTTATCGACCTCGACAATTTCAAGCACATCAACGACTACTACAGCCACGCGGCCGGCGACGCGCTCCTGCGCAAGGTCGCCGACCGGATCCGCGGCGCCCTCTGCCCGAGCGACCTCCTCGCCCGGATCGGGGGCGATGAATTCGTCCTGCTGCTCAATCCGATCGCCGACAAGGACAGTACCCTCTCGGCGGTGCTCGACATCTCCGAACGTCTGAAGCAGCCGTTCTTCATCGACGGCCACGAGATCTTCGCTTCGGCGTCGATCGGCCTGAGCCTCTACCCCGAGCACGGAACCACCTACGAGGTTCTGCGCCGGCAGGCCGACAATGCCATGTACCGGGTCAAGGGCGGGGTGAAGGGCGGCGTCAGCCTGTTCGAGGAGACGATGAGCCATGCGGCCACGGCCCGCATGGCGGTGGAGCAGCGCCTGCGGCTGGCGATCCGGGACCGCTGCTTCTGCTGCGCGTTCCAGCCCAAGGTCGACATGCGCACGCATGCCGTGCTCGGCGTCGAGGTGCTCCTGCGCTGGCGCGACGAGCAAGGCATGATCCAGGCCCCCGGCGACTTCATCGAGCTCGCCATCGAGCTCGGCCTGATCAACGAGATCACGCTCCAGGTTCTGGCCGAGACCGTGCAGGCGATGCCCGACATCGACGAGGTGTTCGGGCCGGACGTGTCCGTGAGCCTGAACATCGCCGCGAAGCAGGCCTGCGACGTCCCGTTCATGGCCGCCTTCTGCGACGCCCTGGGCGAGACCGGCATGGCCCCGCGCTTCGTGCTCGAACTCACCGAGGAGGCCTTCTTCACCAAGGGCCGCTTCCAGAGCGAGGTCCTGCCCCGCATCCGAGCCATCGGAGCCCGGGTTTCCATCGACGATTTCGGCGTCGGCTACTCGTCGCTTGCGGCCCTGGCGGAGATCACCGCGGACGAATTGAAGATCGACCGCTCCTTCATCACCGACATCGACAAGCGGCCGCGCAGTCAGATCGTCCTGAAGGCCATCGAATCCCTCGGTCTGGCCCTCGGCATGTCGGTGGTCGCCGAGGGCGTCGAGACCTACGAGGAGGTCGCCTACCTCCTCGGGGCGACGCAGATCCGCTGTGCCCAGGGATACTACTACGCCAGGCCGCTCCTGATCGATCAGATCCGTCTCGCCGATCCGCGGGGCTCCGCTTCCCGGGGCAGCGGCTCCCAGAGCCGCACGTCGGACTTCCGCGCGCCCGGCCTGCTGCGGCGGGCCTAGGACGGGAGCCGAGCGTCGGCTCTGCAGCCTATGATTGTAGATCAGCGTTAATACAGCTGCCGGACAACGGTTATCGCCGCAGGCGCGATCTCTCCGCTTGTTGTGTCGAGGGCAGTACTGTAGCGGTCATCCGGCCGTGCCCGACCGTCGATCATCTCCCCGATATTCTGTCGCTCTTCCGGCCCTCTGTTGGGGGGCCGACGGCGTCGAGTTCCACGCGGTGACCGTCGATGTCTCGGCGATGGGCATCCAGCTGAAGTCGATCGTCACGCCGCACGTCGATCATCCGTTGACGTGCAACATCCGGGATGTCGGTCGTCTCGAAGCGATGGTCATCCGCGCGAACCAGTGCGACTTCGCGGTTCGCGTCACGGGACAGAACCCGTCGCCCGGCTCGATCGCGCGTCGCCTGATCGCCCTGAGCCAGCAGCAGGCCCGACAGTCGAACTCTGTCCGCGTCAGCCGCCGGGTCGTACCCGAACATACCGCCGTTCAGGTCGTGCTCGGAGACGGGGTGTCGGTGCATGCGCACATCATCAACCTCTCGGCATCCGGCGTCGCACTGCTCATCCAGGAGCGGCTTCAGATCGGGCAGCCGATCACCGTCGGTCGTCACCGCGCGACGGTGACCCGGCAGATCGAGGGCGGCGTCGGCGCGGCCTTCCTGGTGCCCCTGGGGCCGAGTCCCGTCGATGAGAGCACCAGACTCTGACGGCACCACCCGGGATTTGACCGCGGGGCGCCGTCGCACGGCCGGCGGGCCGTCGAGATATCCGGGCTCCGATGGTCTCGTGCCGGATCTCCTGCGACCCGGCGACCGTTCAGTCCCGCCGCTCCCGTCGCAGCGTCTTGAGCCCGATGCCGGTCGCCTCGAACCCACCATCGACGGCGAGCTGCTGACCCGTGACGAAGGCGGCGCGGTCCGAGCAGAGGAAGACGATCGCCTCGGCGAGCTCCGCCTCCAGTCCGTAGCGTCCGAGCGGCATGGCGTCGTGGTAATCCGCGCGGATCTCCGGACTGTGGACGGCCTTAGCCATGGCCGTGTCCACCGGACCCGGGGCGACCGCGTTCACGCGGATCCCGAACTGTCCGAGCTCGACCGCCTGCTGCTTCGTGAGCTGGGCCAGCGCCGCCTTGCTGGTGCCGTAGGCCGTCCGCAGCGTCGAGGCGCGCAGGCCCGAGATGGAGGTGATGTTCACGATCGCGCCGCCGCGCTCGGCGAGGAGCGGGATGGCCGCCTGCGTGCACAGGAACGGTCCCGACAGATTCACCGCGAGGACGCGCGACCAGTCCTCGAAGGTGGTCTCCGTCAGCGGCTTGAAGATCGCGATTCCGGCATTGTTGACCAACGCGTCGAGGCGCCCGAACCGATCCGCGACCTGCCGCATGGCGGCGGCCACGGCCGCCGGATCGGAAACGTCGGCCGTCACCGCCAGGGTGCGCTCGGGCTGGTCCAGGCGGGCGGTCGCCGCTTCGACGCCGGGCCCGTCGATGTCGAGGAGTGCGACGCGCCAGCCTTCCGCGAGGAACAGCGCCGCGGCGGCGCGTCCGATGCCGCGGGCGGCACCCGTGACCAGGGCGGTGCGATCCCGGGTCTCACTCATGGATCGTCTCCTCGGACAGCGGCCGCGCTCCGGCGGCACAAGGGTTTGTCACAGCGGGTCGTATGCCGGCATCGCGCGGGCGCGCAACCGGCGCGGTACGCTTTCGCGCATCGTTCCGGCCATCTGTCCCGTGGACGGTGCCCCCCGCGGCCCGGTCCTCAGAGCGGATGGCCCCCGCGCCCGGCGGCCGGGCCACACACACGGGGCGGCACCCGGATTCGGTGCCGACGGGCCCGGCGCCGTGGTGTGCGCAATCGACGAGAGCGCGGTGCCGGGTCCGCGGGTGGCCGCGCCGGGCTGACCGCCATCCCCCCTTCACGCGAGCGTGGCGGTTAATCTCTCTCGAACGCGTCGCCGCTAATCTGGGAACACGCTACGTACAAAATTCGTTTGCTCGTGCAGAATGCAACTTGTAGATGAGCAAACCCAAAGCCGGAGGTAACATGCGCGGACGGCCAAGCTACCTCATCGTTCTGGTTGGAAGCGGATACATCGGAGCCATCATCGCGCTGAGCGTCTGTTGGCATCTCGGTCTTCTGCTGGCGCTCTTGGCCGCGCCGGCGGGAGGTAGCCTTGGAGTGTTCGTCGCCGCACTGCTGCTCTACCTGCGCGAGCGTCTGACCAGCACGCGCCCCACCTCCGCGGTTTCGCGCACCGCAGCCGGGATCAAGGATGCCGCCCTGTAAACGCGGCTTTCCGACGGCCCGGTACCGAACAGATCCCCCAAGGCCTGTACAAGCGGCGCGGAGACAGCGCTCGGATATTTGGGCACCCTGATCAGGGCGCCGTTCGCGCCCGTTTGAGCGCCTGCGCGCCAGGCGGCCGCCTCGACGTGCCGCCGCTCCTTCCGGGATGAACGTCAGCCTCCGTGGCTTCCGCCGGCGTCTCGACCTGTCATTATCTGCGACCGCTCTGATCTGTATCGGCCCTGCCGCGACTGAGCGCAGGTGCGCCGGCTATTCGCGATTGTCTTAGGGCCTGTGCGTCCGTCGACGGATTCCGGCGCGGCGATGATTCGTCGGTGTACGAGCGTTGTTTGACCCTCGCGCCAGAACCGACGCGTCGAGGCTCAGTAGCGCACCACACGCAACAGTTGCATTGTTTGAAACGTTCTTTTTGAGGTTGTATAAACGCGTTCGCTACACGGGTCTGCCTTCGGTCTGGAGACGGGTTGCGCGATGTCCAAGTCGAAACCCCGCGACGTCGAGACGAACTTCGACGCGTTCCAGCACGCCCTCGACGCCCTCGACGTGATCGGTCGGTGGAACTGGGATGCGGCGACCGATCGTGTGCGCTCCGACGCGTTCGTGGCGCTGCTGTTCAATCTCGCGCCGGAGGAGGCGGAGGAAGGCGTGCCGCTCACCTCCTACGTCGAAGCCGTCCACGCCGATGATCGGCAGCGGGTTCTGTCGCTGATCCGGCGGAGCGCGCAGGAAGGCAGCACCTATCTCACCGAGTACCGTGTCATCTCGATCGATGGGCGGACGCGCTGGGTGCTGGCGCGCGGCCGGTTCACCCGCGACCGTAGCGGCAAGGCGGTCGCCGGAGGCGGCATCCTCGTCGACGTCACCCGGATGCGGATGAGCGAGGGCACCTTCGACGACGTCGAGGTCCCCTCGGGCGGCGTGCCCCTGGATCGGGCGGCCGATCTCCTCATCGCCGCGCAGCAGGCGATCGTGGAATCGGAGGATCCGACCCTGAAGATCCTCGCGGATGCACTGCTCATGGCTGTGGGGCGCCGCCTCCCCCAGCGCGAGACGGAGGAGCGACGCAGGCACATGAACTGAATCGGATTGCCGCCGGAACCCGCGACGCGACCGGCAGGGCCGCCGCGGGGCACTCGGGCTCGCGCTTCAGCGAAGCCGCGCGATGTTCGAACGCCGTCGGTCTCGACAGACGCCCACCTCGACAGGGATCACGTCCGCACCCGACCGCACGGAGGGTGCGTCGGCGCCATCCGGCGTCGTGTCTGACGTTCAGTTCATATGCCGGTGTCGGTTCTGAACCTCCTGTTGCGCCAGTTTTCGCCCGAGCGCGACCAGGAGCGCATCCGCGTAGACCTTCAACTCCGGATCCGCCATTTCCATGATCGCATACTGGGCGGCGATGGCATGGTCGGCCGCCCGCTCCAGCGGCGTTTCCTCCGCGTAGGACTCGACCTCGTTGAAGGTGCCCTCGCTCATCCGCATCCGGCTGATGTCGACGAGGATGCCGCTTCCGCCCAGGAGCCTTCCGGTGTGGTCGCTGGTGAACCGGCCGCGCGCGAGCACCCAGCGGGTGCGTCCGTCGATCGAGATCACGCGGTACTCGGTGAGATATGCGCTGCCCTCTTGGGCGCTGCGTCTCAGCTGGGCCGCGGCCCGCTCTCGATCCTCGCCGTGGATGGCAGCATTGTAGGTGGCGAGCGGAACGCCGCTCTCCGCTTCCTCGGGGTCGATGTTGAAGAGAAGCGCGACGAAACCGTCGGCGCGCACGTGGTCGGTCGCCGCGTCCCATTCCCAACGACCGATCACGTCGAGCGCGTCGAGCGCCAGTTGGAATGCTTCAGGGCAGGTCTGGCCGCTGAAGGATTTGAGCTTCCGCATTGCAAGACTCGTATTCAAATCATGACGCAAACATACGCGGCGGTGCCTGCAACCGCAAGATGTACATAGCGATGGGAACCTACTGTTGCGTGATTGACACGACCGCGCTCAGTAACAAAGCGTTAATACCTGCGTCGCCTCTGCGACATCTGCTTCTTGCCCGTACGAGCAAAAGCCGCGGCGATTGATAGAGAAGGCGTATCTCGCGCGGTCGTCAGACAGCACAGTCGGGCGCACGATCCAATCGACGACGAGCAACCAACGAGCGGCTGCACAAGACCGAGGCTGGGTCACCGGCGTGTGCTGATCCCGTGCAAATTGGTGGCCTGCCATTCTGACGCTGACAATCAGGCGTGCCAGTTCTCTCAAGCCGCAGGACAGTGGAAGGCTCAAAGTGGGGGGTACAGGGGAGCGGAATTCGTCGACCCGCGTCTTCGGAGCTGCCGCACAGCACTCCAGCGGGCAGACCGGAGACGGGACATCCCCGGCCGACGAAAGCCGGACATGCGGCGACGTCCTGCCGAGGCCCGAGGCTCGGTCTTCAACCATTTTGGCGAGGCCGGCTGGACCTGCAACTGATAATTGCATCCTCGATCCGCAGGTTTGTGATGCCGGCGTCGGACCGTTGCATCATTCGCGTCTCCATCGCGAATAGCCTCGTCGGACTCAGCGCAACCGCGCTCCTGGGGCAGAAGCGGGCCGTCGCCGTCCACCAGTTCAGTCTTCGCCTCGGACGTGCAGCGGCGCTCGCGGCGATCGGGATCCTTTCAGCCGATCACGCGGCCGAGGGCGGCCTCGAAGTGGTTCACCGAGGATTCCTGGGCGCCGAGTTTCGCTCTATGGCCCGACAAGCCGCCGTCGATCGAGCCGCGACGGCGGAAAGCGTGATCGGGGCACCGATGTTCATCGCCATCGATCTGCTCGACGATACCGGTCTCAGCACGGCGAAGGCGACCTTCAAGAAGGTGCAACCCAACGTTGTCGCAGTCTTGAGTAGTGTTTTCTAAGACATATGCAACCGTTGGTTAGGAAGTAGACGCCACCATGGGTTGTGCAGCCACCGGGCTGCGCACACGCGGAGGGCAGGTCGATGGCCTGGCGACGTTTGCTGCGGCGCGGGGCGCGCATTGGATGGACCTGCCGCCGGGGTAGCTCGGCGGTGGAATTCGCCCTCGTGGCCCCGGTGCTCCTGTGCCTGTTCGCCGGCATCACGGTGTTCGGCATCTGCCTCGGAGCGGCCCACAACCTCCGCCAGATCGCCGCCGAGGCGGCACGCGCCTCCGTGGCCGGCGTGACGGACACGGAGCGCGCATCGTTGGCGCAGAGCACCGTCGATCGGAGCTTGGCCTCGGGAGCGATGTTCCGGCCCGGCAGCGTTGCCGTGCAGGTCGGCCCCGATCCCAATGATGCCGCGATCTATACGGTCACCATCACGTTCGACGCCACGAGCCTCGGCATCAACGCCTTCTCGCGCCTGCTTCCGATGCTTCCCCACGTCCTGCGCAGCACCGTCAGCGTGCGGAAGGGGGGGCTGTGAGAACGGAGCGCACGCGTCGCAGAGACTGTTTCGGACGCGAGCGCGGCGGGAACGTCGCGGTGATCGTCGCGCTCGGAAGCGCCCTGCTGATGGGGGTGAGCGCGATCGGCATCGATCTCGGCGTGGTCGTCCAGGCTCGGCGCAAGGCGCAGGGGGCCGTCGACGTCGCCGCCATGCTCGCCGCCGCGAACCCCAGCCGGGCCGACGCTCTGGCTCGGCAATCCCTCAACGACAACGGCTACAGCGCGGGGAACCCGGTCGTGGTCACGGCGGGCGCCTATGCCGCCAGGACGCAGGTCGCCCCCGCCAGCCGCTTCCAGTCGGGCGTCAGTCCGACCAACGCGGTCCGCGTCGCCCTTCAGACGTCCGTGCGCACGCATTTCGCCCGGGCGGTCGGCCTCGCCCCGGTCGTGCCGATCAGCGTCACCGGCACGGCGGCGCAGGCCCAGTTCGTCGCCTTCTCGATCGGTTCGGGGACGGTCGCCCTGCAGGGCGGCATCGCCAACGCAGTGCTCGGCGCGATGCTCGGCGCGAAGCTGTCGCTCAGCGTGATGGACTACAACGCCTTGGTGGGGGCCCGCGTCGATGCCTTTCGATTCCTGGACGCGCTCTCGACCAGCCTCAACCTCCAGGCGGCGACCTACAACGACGTCCTCCAGAGCAATGCCAGCATCGGCCAGATCATCCCGGCCCTTCAGGTGGCGGCGCGCGGCGAGATGAACGCGGCCCCGGTGCTGAGTGCGCTCGGCACACTCCTCGGCAACCTGACTGGCTCCGCGGGCGCGACGGTTCCAGTCTCGCAGATCGTCGACCTGGGCGATGCCGCCAATCTCGGCCCGGCGCGCGGCAGCGTAGGTCCCAAGGTCCCCCTGCTCGCGCTCATCACCGACGCCGCGTCGATCGCCAACGGGCAGCGCCAGATCGCGATCGATCTTGGCGCCGGACTGCCGGGCCTGCTCTCCGCGCGGGTGACACTGGCGGTCGGCGAGCGGCGTCAGAGCTCGAGCTGGGTTCAGCCCGGCACCGGCAACGCCACCATCCACACCGCGCAGACGAGACTGCTGATCGAGGTGACGATCACGGCGCCCCTCGGCCTCGGCAGCATCAACCTCCCGATCTATGCCGAGATCGCACCTGCGACGGCGACGCTGAAGTCGGTGACCTGCCCGTGGTCGGCGGCGAGCCCGCGCAAGGTGACCCTCGACGCCCAGGCCGGCCTGTTCACGCTGGCGGTCGCCAAGGTGTCGCCCTCGGCGATCGCCGTGGGCGCCGCGACGCCCGACCTGACGCAGCCCGCCGCACTGATCAATCTGCCGCTGATCTGGGTGAAGGGACTGGCCCGCACCACCGTGGCCTCGCCCAGCCCGCAGACCCTGACGTTCACGGACAGCGACATCACGAATTACGTCACCCGAAGCGTCACCTCCACGGGTCTCACCACGTCGCTCACCGGCAGCCTGATCCAGAACCTGTCACTGAGCGTCGATGGTCTGGATTTCGTCCTGTTGACGCTGCTGAAGCCGCTGCTGCTGCCGGTCCTGTCCGCCGTCACTCCCACCCTCGACCAGATCCTCGACAACGTTTTGGCGTTGCTCGGCATCCGGCTGGGCTACGCCGATGTCACGGTCGACGGGACCCGCTGCGATCAGGCCGTCCTCGTGCAGTAACGGCTCGATCCGGCCCCCTGTCGACGCCCCTTAGAGGATTGATCGAAGGATCCGACTGCCGGTTCGATGGCGACACAGCCGATGAACAAGGACGGCCTCCAGAAAAACCTCCGGCGACCGCGGCTCACGACAGTCTTGAAACCAAGCGGCGCCGCGGTAATCGCGCGGAGCTGCGATTCGATTTCGACGCCGGCACGCGGTGCGTCGGAGTGTTTGCGCGTGTCGACGGTCGGCGTCCGCGATCGAACCGGCCTGTGGACGACCGTCTCGTCGCCACCGTCGTCAAAGGCGCGGCTAGGCAATTAACCCATGTCAATCCAACTAAACGCGAAATCAATAAAATTCAGAGTGGTTATAGCTGCGCACTTGCAACTACGACGTGTTATACGCTATTGATGGCGCTGCGATGCAAATCAGCAATGCTTGTCTTGGGCGTTGTCGTGCGTTGACCCCGGGGGGCCGGATGAGATCGAAGATGCAGCCTCCGATCATATCAGAGCCCGACACGGATCCGAAGGGCGAGGATGTTCCTGGCCCCGCGTCGACACGGATTTCCGCCAGCGGCCGACTCCTGCGGCGGATCGCCGAGGCGCTTCAGGTGCCGCCTTCGGTTCTGTACAGCCCGTCCAATGCCGACAGCCCGATCGGCCGAGCCGATGGCGATGACTTGCCCGATCTTGACTGCGACTGCGTGGCACTGCTGCACGCCTACACGCTGATCCGCGATCCGGGAACGCGCCGCGGGCTGCTGACCCTCGTGCAGGCTGCGGCCGATCGGGAGGACGCAGCCCCTCCGCATCGTTGACGCGGCGGGCGCGGAGCCGGACAACAGCGCCGCGGTCAGTGCACCGTCAGTCCGGAGGCCGATTCGGATGAAGGCGGCGCCTGCACGAGGGTCGCCGCGATCTGCCGCCCGAGCTCGTGCAGCAGCTTTTCGATCAGCGGTCGCATCGACTTGGCAGCCTCGGTATCGAGGTCGCGCCCCATGCGCTCGATCTCCAGGGCCCGCTCGGTCATGCGCTCCAGGACGGAGCCCGGCCCCTCGCGCGCGCTCAGGAACCGCGCCGGCCCGTCGGTGTGTCCGTCGCTCCGGCTATCCGTCACGTCGAGGATGATGCCGCGCCCGTACATCCGCCCGCTGGCATCCCGCTGGTAGCATCCGCGTGCCAGAACCCAACGCACGACGCCCTGGGCCGGGACGACGCGGTGCTCCCAGACAAAGACGCCGCCCTCTTCCACCACGAGGCGGCGACGCTCCCGATCCTGCTCTAGATCGTCCGGATGGAAGATCGCCAGGAGACGCGCGATCGCGACGCCCTCGGCGGCCTCGGCCTCCGACAAACCGAAGAGCCGGGCCATGACCGCATCGCCGCGCGTCCGGTCAGCCTCGATATCGGTTTCCCAGACGCCGATGCTGAGCGCGGCCAGCGGCAGCGACTGCGACCACAAAAGATTTTTGGGTAACTTTCGCGGCATGCACCGACCGGCTGTTTTGCAGCTTGATACGAGCTGAGGAACACAATTTTGCGCAACTTCGCAACCAGGGTATCCGATCCTAAGCAACCACGGCCAGCGGCGGACCCGGGATGGCGGAGCACGACGACGGAGAGGCGCACGCGGTCGGCTTCGCTCGGGTGGATACGGCCGCGGCGTCGGAGCGCGCCCGCCTCCAGCGATTGCTGCGGCGCGTCGCCGACGCCCTTCAGGTGCCCGAAGCCAGCCTGTACGACGCCGTCGCCCGTTCGTCGCCGACGAAGACCGGGTCAGACGCTCCCGGGGACGATCTCGCCAGCCAATGCGCGGCACTGGAGCGGGCGTTCCGGCGCATCCGCGACCCCGAGGAGCGACGACGGCTCCTCGCCCTCGTGCAGGCGGCGTCCGAGCGGCTTTGAATGATCCGGCACGGAGCGGATGGCGCCGCCCCGGCGCCGCCATCCGCGGTGACGACGCGCCCTCCTCCGTCACGTCATCCGGGTCAGGCAGGTGCGGGCCGTGGTCGTGCGGCGCAGCGATGCGATCGATCTGGCCGTCACGCAGGCCGCCGGGACGGGGAGCGTCCCGGCCCGTGAGGATCGGCGCGCCGGTCAGAATTCTCCGGCGAGTCCCGCCCGCGCTCCGAGTGCATTGTCGCCGCCATAAGCGACACCCGCGGTGATGGCGATCGGCACACAGCAGGTGGGCAGCCGGTGCGCCAGGGCGACGCCGCCGGCCCATTCGCCCCGGTAGGTCGCGCCGTTCGTCGCCCAGGTGGTCTTGCCGGGCGCAGAGGGCATCGGAGCGGTGGCCATGGCGATCGCCATGGCGACGCCCTGCCGGGCTTCCTTGCGGGTCTGGATGGCGTAGCGCTGCACCGCGTCCGTCTTGGCTTCCAGGTTGTTCACCTGAGCCTGCACCGAGTCGATGCGGTTGCCCAATCCGGCGATGGTCGACGGTCCGTAGGCGGAGGCCGCGAGGTTCCCGGCGGCGTCGGTCGTCACGAAATTGGTCGCGCCGCTCTGGGCCGCGGCGCTCGCCGGCGAGGCGATCCCGGCCAGCGTGTAGGTGTTGCCGGCGTTGCCGATCGCGACCTGATTGGCCCGGGTCGTTTTGACGTTGGCGCCGATGGCGACCGTGTTCGCCTGATTGGCGGCGGCGCCGTTTCCGAGCGCGACGCTGCTGTTTCCAGCCGCCGAGGCCGCGGCGCCGATCGCCGTGGATCCCGAACCCGTCGCGCCCGCGACGAAGCCGAGGGCCGTGCTGCCGTCTCCCAGCGCCGCAGACGCCGTGCCGATTGCGGTGCTGCCGACCCCCTGGGCGCTCGCGGCATAGCCAAGGGCGACGCCGCCGGTATTGCCGGCGCTCGCCCCGGTTCCGATCGCCGTCGCTGCGGTGCCGGATGCGCTCGATCCGTATCCGACGGCCAGCGCGTCCCCGCCGATGGCGCTCGGACCCGCTTGGCCGCTCGTGTTGTTGGCTGCGATGCCGGTGATTTCCGAGAACGAGGTGAGCCGAAGATCGGTGACGACGCTCTGGCCCTGCACCTGCGTGACGTTGCCGGTGATGATGTAGACGCCCTGGCCCCCGCCGGTGCCGCCGGTGCCCCCTCCTCCGGTCCCGCAGGTGCCGCACGCGCCGCCTGTCCCGGCCGTTCCGAGGGTGAGACCGGTGCCGAGCAGGCCGTCACCCGGTCCGGTCGTGCCGACGATCAGCCCGGTGCCGAGGACACCGGCCCCGCTCGTGCCGACCTGCACGCCGGTGCCGAGAAGGCCGCTGCCGGGATCGCTCGTGCTGACGCTGAGTCCGGTCCCGAGGAGGCCACCGCCACTCGTCCCGATCTGCACGCCGGTGCCGAGGAGGCCGCTGCCCGGATCGCTCGTGCTGACGCTGAGTCCGGTCCCGAGAATGCCGCCGCCGGATGTATCCAGCGTGCCGCGCAGCAGTTGCGCCTGCGCCGGTGACGCGACGACAAGTCCTGGAAGCCCACTGCACAACAACAAGGCCGCAACGCTGACGCCGCGTGTCGAAGACCTCTCTCGGATCGACCTGAATGATCCGGCGGAAACGTCACGCATCTGCGATTCCTCTGCTGAGGTACTGTACGAAGCCCCCGGTGCCCCGGCGCTTTCGATGTGCACACTTTGTGGTTGAAAGGTTGATCCTATCTTAAAGTTGTATCTACAAATTCATTCAACCTCACTGCGGTGGTGGGCGGGCCGTCGGCGCTTTGGCGACGCGTGAAGGGCACGGACCCGCGGCGCCCGCAGCCGCGTGCGTTCCGCACCGGTTCGAAGCCGATCAGTCCCCGGTTGTGCCCGGGCGGATCCCAGAGACGATCCGCTCACCCGACCATTCAGGACTCCGCGGCGCCGGCGACGGATTCGCTGACCGGCCGCGGGCGATACACCTTTAAATTGCGATTAAGCATTCGTTTGCCATACCGGCACGGGTCGCCCGCGCTGGGCACAGCGAGACACCGACAGGAATGCGGCGGCCGCGACGGGATCCGTCGTGCCGCCGTTCGTGAGGACGTGGATGCCGCCTTGGAGTGCCCAGGCCGTCTTGGTCGCGGCGGTGGTCGGACACCTGGCGGTCGACCCGATCCGGCCGGCCTGCGGCCGGGAACGGGCCGATCCGGCCTCCGCTGCCCTCGTCGAGAGCTTCGCGCTCCGTGCCGAAGACGCGCGCCAGGACGCCACCGAGGCCCGGCTGCGCGGCGCGCAGGACGCCTTCATGCCGACGGTGTCGGCTCTCGCCGACGCGCCGTTGAGCAGTCGGATCCGCTACAGCCCCGAACTGGCTCCGACGATCCTCGGGCTCGATGCGACGCCGCGTTCAGCACCCTATCAACTGGGGATCGTGGCCGATCTGCCCGTCTTCGATGGGTTCAGGCGGCTCAACACCCTGCGGGCGGCGGATGCAGAGGTCCAGGCAGGGCGCGCCGCCGTCGTCGGCAAGCGCCAGCAGGTGCTTCTGGAGACGGCGCTCGCCGTCTTGTCGGTGATGCGCGACGGGCAGATCGTGAGGTTCCGGGAGGCCCAGTGCGCGGCGATCGGCCGGATCCTGGAGACGACCCAGCGGCAGCGCGCGGTCGGCGACGCGACGCGCACCGATGTAGCCCTGGCTCAGTCCCGCCTGCAGGCCGCGGAGGCGGGCCGGGACCGTGCCCGGGCCGAACTCACCGTCTCGCGTGCCGCGGTAGTGCGCCTGACCGGCCTCGAGCCGGAACAAGTGGCCGCGCCGCGCCTGCCCGGCAGCCTTCCGCGCACGGCCGACCTCTATGCGGCCCAGGTGCGGGATGCCAATCCCGCGCTGGTCGCGGCGCGCCTCGATGCGCATTCGACCACCGCCAGGGCCAGGGCCGCGGGCGCGGACCTCCTCCCGACCGTCAACCTGCAATTCACGCGGGTCGCGCAGTACGGCTATAGCGCGGCGCTCGATCGCATCACCGACACCACCACCCGCCTGCTCGCCCGGATCCCGATCTACGAGCCGGGTGCATTCCCCCGCGTGGCGGAAGCCTCCGCGCTGGCGCGTCAGCGCGGCTACGAAGTCCAGGATGCCGAGCGCGAGACGCTCAGCACCGCGCACGCCAATTTTCTCCGGTACAAGATCGTGTCCGATCAGGCGACGCGCCTGGTGGCCCGCGTCGAGGCGTTGCGTCAGTCCGTGCGCGGATTCGAGATCGAGCGTGGCGCGGGCTTTCGCACCATCCTCGACGAGTTGAACCTCCGGGCCGAACTCGGCGACGCCGAATCCGGCGCGGCCGCCGTCGCGACCGAGCGCGATGCCCTGTCCCTGGCGCTCGCCGCAGCCGCCGGGCTGCTCGACGTCGATCGACCCGGCGCGGCCGGGCGTCGCGCGCGCTTGCTGCCGCCGGCGAACAAACCCGCGGTGCGGCCGGAAGTCAGGCGAGCTCCGGAAGCCGCCCTGCGGCTCTCGCGGTTCGATCCGGATCAGCTTCCGTGACCAGCCGCCCGTTCGCCACGCGTACGACCCGGTCGACGCAGGCGAGCACGTGCGGGCTGTGCGTGACGTAGACCTTGGCCGCGGCGACGTGGCGTAAGCCCTCGACCAGCGCCCGCTCGGTCTCGGGGTCGAGATTGGCGGTGACTTCATCGAGCAGGAGCAGACGCGGCCGTCGACACAGGGCACGGGCGACCAAGAGGCGCCGCCGCTGGCCGGTCGAGAGAAGGCCGCTCTCCTCCGAGACCAGGGTCGCGAAGCCCTGCGGCAGCGCATCGACGGCCGCGCCGAGCCCGACCTGATCGAGGGCATCCTCCATCTGCGTCCGCGTCACCGATGGGTCGAACAGGGCGAGATTGTCGGCCACCGTGCCGGCGAAGAGGCCGTCATCGGCGAAGACGACGCCGAGATTGGCGCGGAACTCGCGCCGGCCGAACTGATCCAGGGTGGTCCCGTCCACCGAAAGGCGGCCCGCCGCCGGATCGTGCAGGCTCGCCAGGACCTTCAGCAGGGACGACTTGCCGGAGCCCGACGCGCCCATGATCGCGATGCTCTCGCCGCCAGCCACATCGACCGTGAGGTTCACGTCCACGAGGAGCGGCGCATCGGCCCGGCCGAACTGAATGCGGACCCCGTCCAGCGCCACGCTCCAGCGAACGGCCCGGTGGATGCGGACGCCCGCGGCCCCCGGTTCCGGATCCTGTCCGACTAGGTCGTCGAGGCGCTGGAAATGCACGCGCATGACCGAGAGATGCATCAGGTTGACGGTCAGCCGGTTCACGCGTTCGAAGAAGTCGCCGCGCAGGGCGAAGAACGCGTAGAGCGAACCGATCGTCAGGCTGTTCCCGATGACGGCGCCCACGCCCATGTACAGCGTCGTCACCGTGCTGGTGGCGATCACCACGTGCATGAACAGTTCCGCGTCGATGGTGGCGTGCCGCGCGCGGAAATCGGTGTTGGCGAAGCGCGTGAAGCTCTCGAACCACCGCATGGCGAACAGGTCGGTGGCGTTGTGGGCCTTGAGGGCGGCCACCCCGCGCAGCCCGTCGAGGAGCCGCGCCTGCTCCTCGGACCGCGCCTCCAGCGACGCGGCGGTGTGGCGGCGCAGGGCGGGGAAGGTCACGGCGCGGGCGATCAGCACGGCGACGAGGGTCAGCAGCGTCACCCCGGCCATGAGCGGAGCGTAGTAGGTCATCAGCCCGACGAGCAGCAGCGACGTGGCCGTGTCGGCGACCGCCGTGACGAGGCCACCCACCAGGAAGGTCTTGATGTGGTCGATGGAATCGACCCGAACGGCGAAATCGCCCGGATGTCGCCGCTCGAAGTAGCCGAGCGGCAGGCGGAAGGCGTGGCCGACGACGTTGCGGGTGAATTGCAGCTGCAGCAGCGTCGAGGATCGCAGCACGATCGCATCCCGCAGCCAACGGCCGACCGCCTCGAACACCATCATCGCGGCCAGGCCGATCGCGAGCACGCGCAGGAGGTCGAGGTCGACTTGCGGGATGACCACGTCGAGGGCGATCTCCAGCAGCACCGGCATCCCGAGGGCGAGAAGCGCGATGGCAAGGGACACGAGGCTGATCTGCCAGACCGTGTTGCCGAGGCCGCGCGTGGCGCGGAACACCTCCACGAAGCCCAGGCGTCGCTCGGCGGTGAGCCGGGCGAAATCCATCCGGGGCTGGAACTCCAGCACCACGCCGGAGAACAGGCGCTCCATGTCGGCCCGGTCGTAGATCCGAAGACCGAATTCGGGATCGTGGACGTGGTAGCGGCCGGCCCGGATGCGCTCCAGGACGACGAAGTGATTGCCGTTCCAGTGCAGGATGGCCGGCAGGGCGACACTCGTCAGCTCGCCGACGTTGGAGAGAGCGAATCCGTTCGCGTCGAGGCCGAGCCCCTCGGCGACCTCGACGATATCGCCGAGGGACATGCCGCTCTGCGAGAGCGGAAAGAGGGCGCGCAGGTAGCTCAGGTCGATGTCGTGGCGATGGACGTTGGCGATCATCGCCAGGCACGCGAGCCCGCACTCCTTCGCCTCGCTCTGCGCGACCGGGCGGACCGCGCGTCGGTGCGCCAGCACGCGCTTCAGCCATTCCGCCATCGCGTCAGCCCCTTCCTCGCATCGCCCGGATCGGATCGAGCACCCAGTCGATCAGGCGGCGGCGCTCGACCACGATGTCGGCGCTCAGCGTCGAGCCGATCCGGATCGGCTCCTCGGCGCCGTAGGCCTGGACCGTGCGCGCGTCCGGAACGACCTCGATGCGGTAGGTGGATTGGCGGGTGGATCCCAGCTGGTCCGCGCCCGCGAGTGCCTCGGCCGCCGGCCGCTGCGGCGAGGCAGCGATCGACGTGATGGTCCCGTGCCCGATCCCGAAGGTCTTGTACGGGAAGGCGTCATATTTCAGCACCACGCGCTGCCCGATCTTGGCGAAGCCGATGGCGCGCGCCGGCACGTCCAGCACGATGAGCGGGTCCGCCCCCGCGTCCCCGACCGCCGCGAGCACCTGATCGGCGGCGACGGATCCGCCGACCTCGACGAACAAGCCGGCCACCTGCCCGTCGACCGGGGCCACGATGTCGAGGCGGGACTGCGCGGCGAGGCCGGCGAGCTGCGCTTCGATCGCGCTCAGTTCGTTGCGCACGGCGGCGAGCTGGCCCTCCTTCTCCGCCATCACGGTCCGCTGGGAGCGACCGCGCTCGGCCGCCTGCTGGCGCATCTCGGCCCGGCGCGCCCGCAGCTCGGCCATCTGGCGGCCGTACTCCAGAAGCGCGCGGCGCTGCGCGTTGAGGGCATCCCGCGTCGCGTAGCCCTGGTCGAGATAGGCCTGGACGCGTTCGACCATCGCGCCCTGCTCGCGCAGCCCCTGGCGCAGGACCACCTCCTGCCGGTCGAAGGCGACCGCGACGGCGTGCATGTTGGCGTCGATCTCCGCCCGCTCGCTGCCACCCTGCGCCAGGAAGGCGGTCAGGCGATCGCGTTCGCGGTCGAGCACCCCGCGCCGCTCGACGAGGCTCTTCCGCTCGGCCGCGACCGTGGAGATGCCGCCGGCGAAGCGCTCGTGGAGTTGCACCTGCAGCAGCCTCTGGCCGCGCCGCACCGTCTCGCCCTGGCGAACATCGATCGACGCGACGATTCCGGGAGCGCGCGCGTCGAGACGCGAGAGCCCGGAGACAGCCGAGACGTAGCCGCGCACGGATTCGGTGCGGGCGAAGTGCCCGAAGAGGAGGGCCGCAACGACGACGACGATCATCAGCCCGAAGAACCATGCCAGGGCCGTCGATCCGCGGTCGCCATGCAGGTGAAGGGCGCCGGCCCGCCGCTTGAGAAAGCCGGGCGGTGCCTGCGCCGCGCGGTCCTCGCTCACGCAGCCCCTCCCCGCGGTACGGGTTCGCCGGCCGCCGGCAGAAACTCGGGCAGGCGCGCCCAATGGTGCCACTGCTCGGGCCAGGTGCGGACCGTCGCCTCGATGTGACGACGCATCAGCTCGGCCACGCGGTCGCGCTCCTCCGGGTCGTTCGCTCGGACGGTGAAGGGATCGCTCGGCATCACGATGGAGCCGCCGGCCCGTGCGGCGACCGCAAGGGGCACGACCGTTGCGCCCGTCAGGTGAGCCAGGGTCTCGATGCCGAAGGCGAACGCCGTGGGAAGGCCGAGGACCGGCATCGCGGCCGGCCGTCCATAGCTCGGCGGCAGGTCGCCGAAGACGACGAGGACCGCGCTCTGGCGGGCGAACCGGACCGCCGGCAGGTAGCCCGACCGGTCCGTGACGGTCAGGAACCGCACCGGGATCCCGAATTCGGTGATGCGCTGCATGACCCGCGTCTCCAACGGCCGGTCGTCGCGCCGCCTCAGGACCAGCAGCGACCGGTCGGGGAAGAAGGTCAGGAGGATCTTGAGGAGGCCCAGCACGTAGGGCCCCATGTGCAGGGGTGCGAGGATCACCGGCTCCCCGCGGGAAGCGAGATGCGTCAGGATCTCCGGGGATCGTACCGACACATGGTCGAGGTCGCTTCTGATCCCGGTGAGGCTGCGTCTGTGCAGCGACAGCCATTCCATCTCGGCGAGCGCGTCGTGGAAGGCGGCCTCGCGGTCGAGGCGCACGGCCTCGCGCCGGGGCAGCCGGAGCACACGCTCGAAACAGGGTGACAGACCGGCGCGCGCACCGCCACGGGTGAGCGCCGTCAGATGAAACAGGCTGCGCAGGGCCCGGCGCCGGGCGCGGATCGGCAGGCTGGCGACGAGCCCGGCCACAGCGGAGATGCCTGGGAGTTGCTCCGCCACTGGTATCGTCCATCCTGTTCGGATTGCACCCGTCGCACGCTGGCCGAGGCCGGCGCGCGGGACGAGACCTCGCGCACCGGCTCCCCGTCAGCGAGACTTGCCGGACGACGAGCCCAGGTTCAGGCCGAGACCGACGCCGATACCGCCGAGGTTCAGCCCGACGCCCAGGCCCTGAGGCGAGCCATGACCGCCGGACACGGTCTTCAAGGTCTTCAGATCAAGCTTCTTCATCGTTTCGCAACCTTCATCGCGAGCGACGGGATGATCGCTCATCCACCATTTATAGTTGTATCAAGCCGCCGTTACATCAATCAGAGATGGTGTAAAATACTTACTCGCGAGTGAAGGCTGTGGATAGACCGGCGCGTCGATCCGAATCGCGAACGTACGGGCAGGGCGAACGCCGAGACGCGGCTGACGTGCCCTCCGGACGGCGGAAGCGGCTTCGGGTCCGACGGTCTGAAGCCGCGACGACCGGCCGTCTGCTGGGTGCGCCGGACCAATCCGGCATGGAACCCATCCCGGCGGAGCAGCGCAGGCGCGCCGCGGAATCGTACCGGTGTTCCGAAGGATACGTGAACCTGGAGCCGCATGAGGACCAGCACGTGGCGCGGGAGTGCGCATGGTCACGCCAATCAGCCCTTTCTCATCCCGGGCGCAAACTACCGAAGAACTGGCCCCGATCGCGATACACAGCAGGCGGAAACGGCTCAGCCATGACGGTAGTGCACGCAGGGGTTGTTCGAGGGCACAAAACTGGATTGCCCGCAATTGAGTTATCGCGCGGTCGACTTAAATGATGCCCGAAGTTGGAGAGTGACTCACGACATGACGATGGCCAACAGTCCGAAGCTCACGACGGATGCGGACCGCACGATCGGTGGTCTTGTGGCGAGCCTACGCAAGGCACAGGGGCTGAGCCAGACCGCCCTGGGTCACGCGCTGGGCGTGAGCTTTCAGCAGGT
>NZ_JAKSYP010000065.1:0-803 GCF_022829625.1 Methylobacterium sp. E-046
GGACACGGGCTGGCTGGGCGCGATCGGGCGGGAGCCCGTGGACCGGGCGGCGCTGCTCGACCTGCAGGCGCGGCTGGCGGCGGCGCAGTTCGACCACGGCTTCTACCGGGCGCGCTACGGGCTCGCCGAGGCCGCCGACGCGGTGCGCGACTACTGCGACACCGGCTGGCGGAAGGGCCGCAACCCCAGGCCCGACTTTAACGGCTGGGCCTACCGGGCGCATCATCCCTACGTGGAGGCCACGGGCATCGCGCCCTTCGTCCACTTCCTGGCGACGGCGCTGCTGCGCGGCGCCGATGTCTCGGATGCCGGTTTCGATCCGCGTTACGGCACCATGCCCTCCGCGGAGGATGCGGAGCTGTTCGAGCAGGCGCGTCTGATCGAGCCCCTCTTCGACGCGCCCTGGTACCTGAGGCGCTACCCCGACACCCGCGGCTTCGAGAACGGTCCCGCCATCCACTTCCTGTCCCACGGGCAGGAGGAGGATCGCGACCCGAGCGGGACCTTCTCGACGCGGTTCTATCGCCGGGCCTACGGCCACCTGCTGGCGCCGGGGGAGTCGCCGTTCCTGCACTACGTTCGCACGGGGCGGTCCGCCGGCCTGCCGGCCGCGCCCGAGGATCTCGGCCCCCACCCGCCGATGGACGCCCCCGACCCGCACGCGTGGGACCGCCTGCCCCGGGCCCCGCCCATCTATCAGCCCCGCGTGCTCGTCCTCGTCCCAGCCTACAAGGTCCGCTGCGAGACCCCTCCCGCCCTCCACCCCTGCCTGTCGTCCCCGCACGCCATCCCCTTCGCCCTGC
>NZ_JAKSYP010000069.1:0-2420 GCF_022829625.1 Methylobacterium sp. E-046
CCTCCTCAGCCGTCTCAGCGGCGATGCTCACCATCTGCCGTGTTGTACCCGAGTCCGAACCCGCGAAGCGGAGGACGAAGCTCAGGACATAGGCCTGCGTCGCCATCGTTACGTTTTCCGCTCTCGAAACCGGATCCCGGCCCCGCTGCCGTTCTCGGGGATGAACTCCAGGCCGGCGATCATGACGCGCCTTCCCCCTTCTGGAAGCCTGCGAAGAACCGCGATAGTCCCTCTAGGTCGGTATCCTTCAAAGCCTCCGCCTTAGTGGCCTCTTTAGGTACCGTCTCGTCGGTGTCGCGGCCCAAGCCATGCAGCGCTTGAGCGAGCATCGGCCACCAAGGCAACTTACATTCGCGCAGGAAGAAGGCTGCCTTGATCAGCGCCTCGCTCTGCTCGTGCGGGACTGGCCGCCCGACGATCTGCGCTTCGAGCACGTGGTCGATCAGTGCTTCTGTGAGACGGTGGACCTCAGACAGGCGCCCGGGTGATGTGTCTGCGGTGCTCACGCTGGATCCTTCCGGCGCAGCTTCACGCCCGGCTCGCCGTGGTTCAGGAATTCAACGCCTTCGGTTTCCAAGACGCGCATCACGGCTTGCACCTTGTCGAGGCCGCTGACCAATCCGGATGCGCCTCGCTTCTCCATGGCTCCGATGGTGTTGATGTTTACGCCTGCACGCTCAGCCAGCGTTCCCTGATCCATACCGACGAGGGCGCGCGCCGCCCGCAATTGGTTGCCCGTGGTCAACATCGTCGCTTCGATCTCGCCTGACTAGGTTTTTTTCATAGTAGACTATTGACGGTATAAGCGGAAGGGCTCATACCTGACTAGGAATTAGACCTAGTTAGGCGGGTTTGCAAATGCCCTACCGCACCGTCTCCTGGACCCGCATCGACCGCGCCGGCCGCGACAGTCGCCCCACGATCCCCGCCGGCATGCGCGGCGCTCGCGCCCTGATCCAGCTCGGCGCCCGCACCCGCCCCCTCGTCGTCGCCGGCCGCTACGACCGCGCCGCCATCATGGCCGCCGCATGCAAGGCCGCCACCGGCATTCAGGAGCGCTGCGGCGTCTCCCGCGCCGAGGCCATGTCCTCCGCCCTCAAGGCCACTTGGCAGGTCGCCAAGGCCGCCCACCGCGCCACCGCGCACTGACACCCTGACCGCGCCGCGCTGATCGGCGCCGAAAAGGCGCTGATCGGCGCCGAAAAGGGACCCAACCCCCCCACCACCGGCCCACCGCCACGAGCCCTACCAGGAGCGCGAACGATGACGCACGCCCGCATCCCAGATTTCAGCCAGCCCGCCCCGGTCCGCGCCGTGACCAGCGCCCGCCGTCAGCTCCCCGTGGACCGCCGCTACCGCAACCTGCCCGACGAGACGCCGCCCGGCACCATCGAGCCCTGGCAGGCCGTGGCCCCGGTCCGCCCCGACACCGCGCACAGCCGCTCCCTGCGCTTCCTCGACGTGGCTGGCGAGCTGCTGGCGGCCGTGGCCATCATCGGCGGTGGCATCGTCCTGACCGGCCTCGCCTCCCTGCTCTGACCCGCCCGCAAACCGAGCGGGCCGGCTGCCCGCGCACCTCATCCTCGAGGATCCCGCGATGTCCTTCCGTGCCTCTCTCAAGAACCTGATCCACCGCGATCCCGCCGCCAGCCTGCGCGAGCGCGCCGCCGACCTGCGCGCCAGCATTCCCGCGCCCATGACCCCGGCGCCCGCGCCCGCCTCGGTCGAGCAGGTTGCCGAGACCGGCGCCGAGCCTGCCCCGCAGGTTCTCCGCGAGCAGGACGACGCCGTGCTGTTGGCGCTCGCGCCGCTCTGGGAGGCCGCCGTGGACCTCTACCAGCAACGGATGGACGAGGAGAACCAGATCGGCGAGAGCGCGAGCAGCGAGGGCTGGCCGGGCGCCGCGCCGGACGGGGCGGGACCCGAGTGGCGGGCATGGTTCCAGCAGAAGGAGAATTGGCGCGAACGGACGGGCATGGATGCGGCCGAGGAGGCGTCGGAGGAGGCTGGCACGGCCCTGCACAAGATCGAGATGCAGATAGCGGCCCTGCCGGCAGCCTCGCTGGCTGGGCTCAAGCTCAAGGCTCGCGTCGCTCAGCGGAACGATGACATCGGGTGGCCTGATGAACTTGGCACCGGCTTGGTTCAGGACCTGCTGGCGTTCGGCGCAGATGACGACCACACCGCCACCGTGGAGGAGGCCGCCAGCCTCGATTTTGCCGCGTACGCCTTCGACACGCCGACCCGCGATCCGAGTGGCTGGATGAAGGAATTCACCCCCCATTCCCTCGGCATGCATATCGCCGACCGCACCCTACGCATGAGCAAGCCCGAACTGGTCGCCTTCATCCAGAAGGGAGGCGAGCGGGACGCCGAGGTGCCGACCGCAAAGCTCGAAGCCCTCACCTGCGCGCAGAAGA
>NZ_JAKSYP010000070.1:0-1624 GCF_022829625.1 Methylobacterium sp. E-046
AACGCCAATCCGGCGCCTGCGGTGATCACGCGGCTGTCCGATCTGCGCCACGTCAAGGTGAACACCGGCTTCCTGGAGATGACCGGCTTCACCCGCGATGCCGTGATCGGACGCAGCGTCTACGAGGTCGACGTGCTGGCCAACGCGCGCAACCGCGAGCTGGCCGTTTCCCGGCTCCACGCCGGTGACACCATTCCTCAGATGGAGGCCTGTCTCGATCTGCCGGAGGGCGGGAGCCGGTTCGTCATCGTGGCCGGCCAGCCCATCGACATGGGCGACGAGCCCTGCATGCTGTTCACCTTCGCCGACCTCGAACTGCGCCGGAAGGCCGAGACGGCGCTGCGCCAGAGCGAGGAGCGCTTCGCCAAGGCGTTCCGGATGACGCCGGTGCCGACCGTTCTGACGCGCGCAGAAGATTTCCACGTCACCGGCGTCAACGAGGCCTTCACCCGGGTCTTCGGCCTGGGCGAGGACCGGATCGTGGGGCGCAGTCTCGTCGAGGCCGGCCTGTGGGTTTCCGATTCGCAACGTGTGCAGGTCGAATCCGCGCTGGAGCGGCACGGCTTCCTGCTCGGCGTCGAGGTCTGTCTTCGCCACGAGAGCGGAGCCAATCTCGATTGCTTGGTCTCGGCCGAGCGCGTGCGCATCAACGACGCCGAGTTCGTGTTGCTGGTGATGCAGGACATCACCGCGCGCAAGCACACCGAGCGCGAGCTGTTCGACGCCATCGAGGCCGTGATGGCCGACACGTCCTGGTTCAGCCGCGGCCTGATCGAGAAGCTCGCCAACCTGCGCCGGCCCGGACGGGAGAGCGCGGACGGTTCGGTGCCGAACCTGACCTTGCGCGAGCGGCAGATCCTGACCCTCATCTGCTCGGGCCTCGACGACGACGCCATCGCCCGCAAGCTCGGATTGTCGCGCAACACGGTCCGCAATCACGGCGCCGCTCTCTATCGCAAGCTCGGCATCCACAAGCGCAGCGAAGCCGTGGTGTGGGGCCGGGAAAATGGATTTCCCCTCAATACCACAGAAGGATAAAGATTAGTCTACCGGTATAAATAAACCATTGAACGCGCCCGACACGCGCACATCTTCCGGTTCTTCAGTGTCGGTTCGGGCACGACGCGGCGGCACTGGTCGACGGCTTGGGTTCTGACGCCGCTGATCCTGGTCGGAAGACGCGGTGAACAGCACCACGCGCAGGCCTCCTACGGGTGACGCTCAGGGTCGATCCGGGGGAGGGGCCGGCCAGCGCGCCGAGCACCGGGCTGGGGACGACAGGGCCAGGGACGACCGATCCGTAACCGACGGGGTCGGGTCCTGCGAGTCTCAGGCGAGCGCCATCGAGCCCTCGGGCTCGGAGGGTGCCTGACCGGGACCGGTCGACGGGTTCCGGCCCGGGACCGCGGCGGCCGAACGAGACACGGCCGAGATCACAACCGAGATCGCAACAGGAGAACGACATGGTCGACACGGATCGGATCCCATTCCCTCGGCATGCATATCGCCGACCGCACCCTACGCATGAGCAAGCCCGAACTGGTCGCCTTCATCCAGAAGGGAGGCGAGCGGGACGCCGAGGTGCCGACCGCAAAGCTCGAAGCCCTCACCTGCGCGCAGAAGA
>NZ_JAKSYP010000071.1:0-571 GCF_022829625.1 Methylobacterium sp. E-046
CGCCCGCGCACGGATGCCTCGATGGAGCGCCGCCGCCGCTGGGCCGCCTCTGGACGGCTCCCGCCGGGGCTCGCGGCCCGGTTCACGCTGGCCGAGCAGGCGGTCCTCGCCCTAGTGGCAGCCGAGACTGCGCGCCGGAAGGATTGCCGTCTATCGATCGAGAACATGGCCGCGGTGGCCGGCGTGTGCCGCTCGACCGTGAAGAACGCGATCCGCGAGGCCCGCCAGCTCGGGCTCCTGACCGTCGAGGAACGCCAGATAACCGGCTTCCGCAACGACACGAACGTGCTCCGCATCGTCAGCCCGGAGTGGCTGGCCTGGATCCGGTTGGCGCAGAAAGGGGGTCGCGAAACGCTACTCCCCTCGCGAAGGGAGGTTCATCACGGGCCCATCTCTCAAAGGGGAGGGGTCAAAAGCGTAACCAGCACGCCTACTGAAGTTCCAGTTCTGGGGAAAACGAGGCCAGCGGAACCGAAGAATGGCTGCCGAGGGGCAGCGGGCGACCTCGACCGAAGCGGACCCGTGAGAATTCTCGCGGGCGGTAGAAAAGGCCGAGCCATGCGGTGAGGGT
>NZ_JAKSYP010000079.1:0-15101 GCF_022829625.1 Methylobacterium sp. E-046
CGTGCTGCCGGCACTGCTGATCCATTACTGCGGGCAGGGCGCCCTGATCATCGCCGAGCCCGACGCGATCGAGAACCCCTTCTACCGGCTCGCGCCCGACTGGGCGCATTACCCGCTGGTCGCGCTGGCCACGATGGCCACGATCATCGCCTCCCAGGCGATCATCTCGGGCGTCTTCTCGCTGACCCAGCAAGCGGTGCAGCTCGGCTTCCTCCCGGCGATGCGCATCGTGCAGACGGCGCGCGAGGAGCGCGGCCAGATCTACGTGCCGATGGTGAACTGGCTGCTCGCCGTCGCGACCCTGGCGGCGGTCGTCATGTTCGGCTCCTCCGACGCGCTGGCGGGCGCCTACGGCATCGCGGTGTCGATGCTCATGGGTATCACCACGCTGCTGGCCGCGCTGATCGCGCTGCGCTGGGGCTACAACCCGATCCTGGTCTGCGCGGTCAACGGCTTCTTCCTCGCCATCGACGCCGTCTTCCTCGCCGCCAACAGCGTGAAGCTCTTCGAAGGCGGCTGGTTTCCCCTCGTCCTCGCCGGGCTCGTCGCACTGATGATGCTGACGTGGAAGAAGGGCAACGAGCTGGTGGAGGAGGCCCGGGTCGCCCTGAGGCTCCCAGAGGATGTGTTCCTCTCCGGCCTTCAGCACCGCGACCTGCTGCGCCTGCCGGGAACGGCGGCCTTCCTGTCAGCGGCCGAGCACGGCATCCCGTTGCACCTCTCGCGTTTCGTCGCGCGCAACCACGCGCTGATGGAGCGCATCCTCATCATCACGGCGCTCTACGAGGAGACGCCGAGCGTGCCGAAGGAGGGGCGCGCCCACGTGACGATCCTGGCCCCGGACTTCTACCGGGTGATCCTCCGCTACGGCTTCATGGAGGAGGCCTCGATCCCCGAGGGACTCGCCTGCGCGGTCGAATCGCGCCACCTGCCGCCGCACGTGCTCGACGACATGACGGTGTTCGTCGGGCACGAGACGGTCATCTCGCGGAAGGACAAGCGCGGCATGGCGCCGTGGCGGGAGAACCTCTTCGCCTTCATGCAGCGTAACGCCGAGCGCACCGGCGCCTTCTTCGGCGTGCCGACCCGGCAGGTCGTCGAGGTCGGCACCGAGATCGAGATCTAGTCACCACCCGAGATCATCCAGCCGCGAGCCAAGTCGTCGGCTCAGCCCGTCACCGGCGCGACCGCGTCGTGGCGAGAGAAGGCGCGAATGGTCTCGTCAGCGCCGATGGATAGAGGGCCTGTCGTCTGCGGCATGACAGGCATCCGCAGAGCGCAGGACTCGGAAGATGTTGCCGGTGAGGTCACGACGACCACACGAAAACTTGAGGCGCTGCCGCCTAGCCTCACGGAACCGTCGCGTTTCGGCCTCGTTGCGACCCGACGCAGGCGCTGCGCCCCAGCAGCGACCGGATCGGAGGGACGAGATGAACAGAGATCATTTGGAGGGCGGCCTTCGCCATCTGCGCGGTCGCGCCAAGACCGCGGCCGGCGCCCTTCGCGGCCGCCCCGGTGACCAATTCGACGGCGCTTACGATCAGGCGGCCGGCGCAGCGCAATATGCCTACGGCGAGGCGCGCGACGCGGTCCGCGACTTGCGCGACGGCGGTGAGCACCTCGTGGAGGAGGTTCGCGCCCGGTTCCGACAGGCGAGCGACCGAAGCCAGGCTTTGGCCAACGAAGCCCTCGAGCGCGGCCAGCACTATCGTGAGCAGGCCGTCCGCCGCAGCCGCCACCTCGCGGCACGCGCCGCGGAGAACCGCGGAACGACGCTCGCCCTCGTGGCCGCCGTCGCCTTCGGTCTGGGCTGGCTGGCACGGCCGACGCGCTGACGGGGCGCGGTCTTTTCCTCAGGCGAGCGACCGGCGATCCGGCCGCCCGCCGACCGGAACGCATAAAGACATGTTTATGTCTTGATTGCTTCGTGGCCGGCGAAGTGGTACAGGCTCGCGCCGAACCCCAACGCGAACACGGAGCGGTCGACACATGGCCAAGGATTACATCGTCAAGGACATCGGGCTGGCCGATTATGGCCGCAAGGAGATCTCGATCGCCGAGACGGAGATGCCGGGCCTGATGGCGGTCCGCGAGGAGTACGGCGCGGCGCAGCCCCTCAAGGGCGCCAAGATAGCCGGCTCGCTCCACATGACGATCCAGACCGCCGTGCTGATCGAGACCCTCAAGTCGCTCGGCGCCGATATCCGCTGGGTCTCCTGCAACATCTACTCGACCCAGGATCACGCCGCCGCCGCCATCGCTGCCGCCGGCATCCCGGTCTTCGCCGTGAAGGGCGAGACCCTGGAGGAGTACTGGGACTACACCTCGCGCCTGTTCGATTGGCATGACGGCGGCATGCCGAACATGATCCTCGACGATGGCGGCGACGCGACCATGTTCGTCCATCTCGGCCTGCGCGCCGAGAACGGCGATACCGCCTTCCTCGACAAGCCCGGAAGCGAGGAGGAGGAGGTCTTCTTCGCGCTCCTGAAGCGGAAGCTCGCCGAGAAGCCGAAGGGCTGGTTCGCGGGCCTCGCCGACAGCATCAAGGGCGTCTCCGAGGAGACCACCACGGGCGTCCACCGCCTCTACGTGCTGGCCAAGGAGGGCAAGCTGCTCTTCCCGGCGATCAACGTGAACGACTCGGTCACGAAGTCGAAGTTCGACAACCTCTACGGCTGCAAGGAGTCGCTGGTCGACGGTATCCGCCGCGGCACCGACGTCATGATGGCCGGCAAGGTCGCCATGGTCGCGGGCTTCGGTGACGTGGGCAAGGGCTCGGCCGCATCGCTGCGCAACGCCGGCTGCCGCGTCCTCGTGTCGGAGATCGACCCGATCTGCGCGCTCCAGGCCGCCATGGAGGGCTACGAGGTCGTGACCATGGAGGATGCCGCCCCGCGCGCCGACATCTTCGTCACGGCCACCGGCAACAAGGACATCATCACCATCGAGCACATGCGGGCGATGAAGGACCGGGCCATCGTCTGCAACATCGGCCACTTCGACAACGAGATTCAGGTCGTCGGCCTGAAGAACCTCAAGTGGTCGAACATCAAGCCGCAGGTGGACGAGATCACCTTCGCGGACGGCCACCGCATCATCCTCCTGTCGGAGGGTCGCCTGGTGAACCTCGGCAACGCGACGGGTCACCCGTCCTTCGTGATGTCGGCCTCGTTCACCAACCAGACGCTGGCCCAGATCGAGCTCTGGTCCAACCCGGGCAAGTACCAGAAGCAGGTCTACACCCTGCCCAAGACCCTCGACGAGAAGGTCGCGGCCTTGCACCTGGAGAAGATCGGCGTGAAGCTCTCGAAGCTCCGGCCCGATCAGGCGGCCTATATCGGCGTGTCCGAGGCCGGTCCGTTCAAGCCCGAGCACTACCGCTACTGAGCGGCGTCGGCCCCGGATCGGAGGGCCGCGCGAGCGGCCGCCGGTCCGAGCTGGGGCCTGCAACCCACAGGCGATGAGAGGCCCGGCGCGCTGCGCCGGGCCTCTTCCTTTGTCAAGCCGTTCGGACGCCGCCGAACTGTGTCTTCTGTGTGTCGTTAACGGGCGATTGTGTGCCGTCGGCTTAAAGCCACGCTTCGTTCCCCTTCCGGCGCGATTCCGGCACACGTTAGAGTGCGGGCGAATCTTTGATCGATATGACCGCGGCGGTTCGGAAGAGCGCCGCGGGGACGAAGCGTTCGGCGCCGCGTAAAGACGCGCGCAGACCGCTTCGTCGTCGACGTACGGGGGCAGGGCAAGCCATGGGTGTCGGTCGTGCGACACACGTTCGGATCGGCGTCGGCGTGCTCACCCTGACCCTGGCGAGCGCGGCACTGGCCGAGCTGCCCCAGGCGACGGCTGCCCACCCCGCGCGGGAGATCCACAGCGTTGCGGCCTTCGCCATCTTCGGCGGTCTGGTCGTCTTCGCGGTGATCCTCTCGCTCCTCCACCTCTACGAGCGCGGGCGCTGGACCCGCCGCGAGCGCGAGCTCGCCGCAGCCCTCGACGTCCTGCGCGGCGCCCATGACCGCGCCGAGATGCTGCTCAACGCCGAGCGTCAGATCATCGTGACCTGGGATCGGCGCAGCGAGCCCGTCGTGGAGGGCGACGTCAGCCTCGCGATCCACGGCGAGCGACCGACATCCGGCTACGCGCGCCGCGTGCTGGCCTTCGGGACCTGGCTCGTCACCGCGGACGCCACGGCCGTCGAGGCCGCTGTCGATGCCCTGCGGGCGCGCGGCACGAGCTTCGCCCTGAGCCTCACCTCCCAGACCGGCCGCAACATCGAGGCCCACGGGCAGGCCGTGGCCGGGCGCGCCCTGCTGCGGCTGCGCGAGACCAGCCAGGAGCGCTGCGAGATCGCCGACCTGCGCGCCACCCTGGACGAGACCCGCCGAGGACTCTCGGCCCTGTCGGGGCTCCTCGACGCAATCCCGCAGCCGGTCTGGCGGCGCACGCGCGAGGGCGGCCTGAGCTGGGTCAACGCCGCCTACGTGGCTGCCGTGGAGGCCGACAGCCGCGAGGCCGCCCTGGCTTCCGGCCTGGAACTGTTCGACCGCCCCGCCCGCGAGACCATCGCCCGCGAGGAGGCGGCCCGCTCCGCCGGTCTGACCCGGAGCGTTCCGCGGCTCTCGGCGATCGTGGCCGGCAGCCGGCGCATGCTCGACGTGTTCGAGACCGGCCTGGACAGCGGCAAGGTCGGCATCGCGATCGATGTATCGGAACTTGAGAGCGTCCGGGCCGACCTCCAGCGGCAGATGAACGCCAACGTCCGCACCCTCGACCAGCTGCCGACCGCTGTGGCGATGTTCGACGTCTCGCAGCGGCTGATCTTCCACAACGCCGCCTATCGCCAGCTCTGGGACCTCGATCAGGCGTTCCTCGACGGCCGGCCCTCGGACGGCGAGATCCTCGATCACCTGCGGGCCGAGCGGAAGCTCGAGGAACATGCGGATTTCCGCGGCTGGAAGCACGGTGTTCTGGCCGCCTATCGCGCCGCCGAGGCCAATCAATCCTGGTGGTACCTTCCCGACGGACGGACGCTGCGCGTCGTCGCGGATCCGAACCCGCAGGGCGGCCTGACCTACCTGTTCGATGACGTCTCGGACCATCTGAACGCCGAATCCCGCTACAACGCCCTGCGCCGGCTCCAGGCCGAGACCCTCGACACCCTGGCCGAACCCGTCGCGGTCTTCGGAGCCGACGGTCGGCTGACCCTCGCCAATCGCGCCTTCTGCACCGTGTGGCGGCTCGATCCCGCCCTGGTCGAGGAACGGCCGCACGTGGATGTCGTCATCGCCGCCTGCCGGGCGCTGGCGCCGGCCGAGGAACCCTGGATCGATATCAGCGAGGCCGTCGTCGGCCTCGAGTCCCGCACCGCGCGGTCATGCCGGCTGGAGGTGGTGGACGGCACCGTGCTCGACTGCGCGGCGCAGCCGCTGCCCGAGGGCGCGACGCTCCTCACCCTGATCGACGTCACCGCCAGCGTGAACGTCGAGCGGGCGCTCACCGAGAAGAACGAGGCGCTGGAGAAGGCCGCGCAGCTGCGCGACACCTTCGTCCATCACGTCTCCTACGAGCTGCGCTCCCCGCTCACCAACATCATCGGCTTCACCCAACTCCTCGGCGACGAAACGGTGGGAGCACTCAACGAGCGGCAGCGCGAATATTCCGACCACATCATGCGCTCGTCGGCGGCGCTCCTGGTCATCATCAACGACATCCTCGATCTCGCCTCGATCGATGCCGGCTCGCTGGAGCTGCAGCGCGAGGAGGTCGATGTCCAGGCCACGATCGAGGCCGCAGTCCGCGGCATCGAGGACCGCCTGGCCGAGTCGAACATCACCCTGGCGCTCGACGTGCCGGAGGATATCGGCAGCGTCCACGCCGACGGGAAGCGGGTCCGCCAGATCCTGTTCAACCTGCTGTCCAATGCGGTCGGCTTCTCGGATGCCGGGCAGCGCGTCGAGGTCCAGGCCCGCCGGACCGTGCATGAGCTTCTCCTGAGCGTGCGCGATCACGGCCGCGGCATGCCGCCGGAGATCGCCGATTCGGTGTTCAACCGCTTCGAGAGCCACACCCTCGGGACGCGCCACCGGGGCGTCGGCCTCGGCCTGTCGATCGTGCGCTCCTTCGTCGAGCTGCATGGCGGCCGGGTTCATCTGGAAACGGAGCCGGGCAGCGGCACCTGCGTGACCTGCACCTTCCCGATCCACCACGCGGAGCGGACCCTCCCGCAGCCGAGCCCCGAACCCCGCCCGCCGGCATCCTCGACCGTATCGGCACCGCGCAAGCCCGGCGTGGCGCGGCACTGAGCGGGCTGGCGGTGCCGCGCGACCGTATCGGGGTCGCGGTGCTTGCACAGCACTGCGATCGTGAACGGTCCGCCGACCCCCGGGCTTGATTCTCGGACCGGTGCCACGCAGCAGGGGTCCATGTCCGCACATGATCGTTCCGGCTGGGCCGTCTTCGGCATCGGCGACTTCCGCCTGTTCGGCTCGGCCCGCTTTCTCACGGGCCTGGCGTATCAGATGCAGGCCGTGGCGATCGGCTGGTTTGTCTACGACCTGACCCATTCCGCCCTGGCGCTCGGCCTCGTGGGCCTCGCCGGCTTCCTGCCCGCGGTGCTCTGCGCGCTGATCACCGGTCATGTGGCGGATACCTACGACCGCCGCCTGGTCGGCGCCGCGGCCTTCGCGGTGCAGAGTGCGGCGAGCTTCGGCCTGCTCGCCTTCGCCCTGGCTGGCCCCCACGCCGTCTGGCCAATTTACGCGCTGGTCATCGCGGTCGGCACCGCCCGGGCCTTCGCCAACCCGGCCCTTCAGGCGCTGCTGCCGACCCTGGTGCCCGGGCCGCAATTCAGCTCGGCCATCGCGTGGAACGCCTCGCTCTGGCAGAGCGCCTCCGTGATGGGGCCGGCGCTCGGCGGCTTCCTGTACGCCCTGGGGCCGGCCGTGGTCTTCGGCGGGGCCGGGGCGAGCTTCGCCCTCGCGAGCCTCCTGACGGCCCTGATCCGCTACCGACCTGCGCCGGTGAGCGAGCGGCCGCCCATCACCTGGGCGGCGCTGTCGGCCGGGATCGACTACATCCGCTCGCAGCCGGTGGTGCTCGGCGCCATCAGCCTCGATCTGTTCACCGTCCTTCTGGGCGGCGCCACGGCCCTGCTGCCGATCTATGCCGGGGAGGTTCTGCATGTCGGCCCCCTCGGCCTCGGAGCGTTGCGGAGCATGCCGGCCTTCGGCGCCGTCGCCATGGCGGTCCTGCTCGCGAACCGGCCCCTGCGGCGGCATGCTGGCCTGCGCATGCTCCGGGCGGCCGTGGTGTTCGGCGCCGCCACAATCGTCTTCGGCCTCTCCACCTCCTTGCCGCTGTCGATGGCCTGCCTGTTCGTCACCGGCGCCGCCGACATGATCTCGGTCTACGTCCGCCAGACCTTCGTGCAGGGCGAGACGCCCGACGCCATGCGAGGCCGGGTCTCGGCGGTGAACACGGTGTTCATCGGGGCGTCCAACGAACTCGGCGAGTTCGAATCCGGACTCCTCGCCGCGGGGATCGGCGCGGTCCCGGCGGTCGTGGTCGGCGGCGCGGCGACGATCGGCGTGGCCCTGCTCTGGGGCCGGCTGTTCCCCGCCCTGAGGGCGCGCGATCGGCTGATGGTGCAGGGGTAAGAGCGCTCTTCACGCGGCGCGCCCATTCGGCGCGCAGGACGGATGATGCGGCGTCGCTCGGCTCCGTGGGAGGCGGAGATCGAGCCCCCTGAGCCTGCACGGGGCGGGCTCGGAATGGCTCGACGGGACCGTCCGACCCTTGCCCGTATCCCGCGGTGCGGGAGCGCGGCCGCGGCCTCGAAGGAAGCCTCCAGGGATCGCGCCGCCGGCTGGGAGGCCCCGCTGAGGCCCGCCGACTCGGGCGCCCCAGGTGGAGGATGCCGTCATCCATCCCCGCGACCGCAGCCGCGGACGATGGAGCTCCGCATGCCGATTCGACGCGGCGGACGCGCGGCACCCGTACCGCGCGACGCCCCGAGGCGGGCGCCGCAGCGGGATCATCCAACGGCGCCTTCGCGACGATCGGCCGGAGCCAGACGGGCGGGACGGACGCCCGGCGCCGCGACCGTCAGCGCCCCGCCAGAAGCGGCGACCACGTCGGGTCCGACGCGTAGGCGGGCGTCGGAACCGGCTGCTCCACCTTGCCGGTGATGTCGACCATGAAGAGCTTGCCGCCGCCCTGGCCGCCCGGATCGCGGAAGAACAGCACGTACTGGCCGTTCGGCGCGAAGGTCGGGCCCTCGTTGTGGAAGCCCTCGGTGAGGACGCGCTCGCCGGTCCCGTCGGGCTTCGACACGCAGATGGCGAAGCCGCCGTTGCGCTGGCGCGTATAGGCGATCAGGTCGCCGCGGGGTGAGAAGGCCGGCTGCGAGGCCGAGCCGCCGCCAAAGGTGATGCGGTGCGGGTTCGAGCCGTCCGCGCCCATCACGTAGACCTGCTGCGAGCCGCCGCGATCCGATTCGAAAGCGATCTGCGATCCGTCCGGCGAGTAGGTCGGCGAGGTGTCGATCGCCATCCCGTTGGTGATGGAGCGCTGCGCCTTCGAGGCGATGTCCATCGTCACGATGTCGGCGTTGCCGCCCTGCTGCACGCTCATCACGAGCTTGCGCCCGTCCGGCGAGAAGCGCGGGCTCGCACTCATCGAATCGACGTTGCCGAGCGCCTGGCGCGAGCCGGTCTCCAGATTGATGACCTGCACCCGCGGCTGGTGGCCGGAGGCCTGTGCCATGAAGGCGATGTCCTGCGTGGCCGGCGAGTAGCGCGGCGCCACGATCGACATCTCGCCGCTGGTGATCGCCCGGACGTTGGCGCCGTCCTGATCCATGACCATCAGGCGCTTGCGGCGGTTCTCCTTCGGGCCGGTCTCGTCCACGAAGGCGATGCGGCTGTCGAACCAGGGGCCGAGGCCGGTGATCTTGGTATAGACGGCGTCGGAGATCAGGTGGCCGGTGCGCCGGGCATTGGCGGCGTCGGTGCCGTATTGCTGGCCGGTCATCTGCTGGCCGGAGGTCACGTCCCAGAGCCGGAACTCCACCTTAAGCCGCCCGCTGTCGCGGACGACGCGGCCGGTGACGAGACCCTGGACGCCGGTGGCGCGCCACTTCTCGAAATTCGGGGCCGCGTCGAAGTTCGGCTGCTCCGGAAAGCGGCCGTGGTCGAGGGGCGTGAAGTAGCCGGAGCGGCGCAGGTTGTTGGTGACCACGCCGGCGACGAGACCGCCGAGGCTCGGATCGCCGCCGAAATCCGCGATGGCGATCGGCATCGGCTGGAAGTTGCCGCCGCCGATGCGCAGCTGCAGCTGCGCCTGGGCCGGCACGGTCAGGAAGGCCGTGAGGAGGGCGAACAGCGCGACGAGGCGCGCCGACAGGGACGTCGGGCGGCGCCCGACGGAGGAGACGTTCTGCATAGTTCAGATCCGAGTGACGATCAGACGGGTCGGCGGCCGAGGGCGGAGAGGCTGAGGGCAGTGCCTCAGGTCGCCGTGAACTCGAACTCCGCGTTGATGGCCTTCCAGTCGTTGTAATACGGCGCGTAGGTGGCCGGTATGTTGTACGGCGCACAGCGGCGGACCGCCCGGAGCGCGGCCTGCGCGATCGATTGGTCCACCGTGCTCGACCCGCCGCGCATGATCCGCGGCTCCGTGCTGAGCGAACCGTTCGGGTTCAGGCGGATGTCCAGCACCGGCAGGACCACGCCCTGCGCCGCTCCGGGAGGTGCCGAGTAGCAGCGCTCGATCTGCTGCTGGAGCAGCCCCACGAGGGCGTCACGCAGCGACGGCGACAGACGCTGCGCGTTGCCGGTCACGGCACCCAGCGCCGCCACCTTCTGAACCGCGTGGCCAGTAGCGCCGGTGGATTGCGAGGGCGCCTTCGAGGCCAGCATCGAGCGGATATCGCCGGCATTGAACTTGTCGGCGAGTTCCGCCTGCTTGCGCGCCTTCGCTTCGCCGTCGGCCTTCGCCTTCGCGTCTGCCACCGCCTTGGCCTTCGCCTTCGCGGCGGCCTCGGCCTTCGCGGCCGCGTCGGCCTTGGCGGCGGCGTCGGCCTTGGCAGCGGCCTCGGCTTTGGCCTTCGCGGCAGCCTCGGCCTTCGCCTCGGCGATTTCCTTCTGCCGCTCGGCTTCCGCCTCAGCCTTGGCCTTCGCATCGGCGGCCTTCTTGGCCGCTTCCTTGGCCGCTTCCTTGGCGGCCTCGGCCTTGGCCTTCGCGGCAGCCTTCTGGGCGGCCTCGGCCTCGGCTTCCTGCTTCTCGATCAGCTTCTCAAGTTGCTCGCGCTTCTCGGCCTCGGCCTTGGCGGCGGTCGCTTCGGCCTTCGCCTTCGCTTCGGCCTTGGCCGCCTTCTCGGCCGCAGCCTTGTCGGCAGCCGCCTTGGCGGCTTTCTCCGCGGCCTTCTCTGCAGCTTTCTCAGCCGCCCTCTCTGCAGCTTTCTCAGCCGCCTTCTCGGCGTCGCGCTTCTCCTGCGCCGCCTTGGCGGCTTTGGCCGTCTCCAACGGATCCGGCTCGCTGCGCAGAGGCATCTCCTCCGCGTTGGCGAGCTTCATCTCGGCCGTCCGGGTGGGCGCGGTGGGCGCGTCGGTCTTGGCGTTCTCGGGTTCGCGATCCTCGACCTTCTCGGCCTGACGGTCGGCCCGCGGCTGCGCGTTCGGCATCGGCTTGTCGGCCTGCCGCTCGCCCTTCGTTATCTCGGAGAACTGGTTCTCGGTGATCACCTCCACGGGCACGCCTTCCTGCGCCTCGGGCAGCGCCGGCGCCGCGACGCTGAACAGCGCCAGCGCGAGAAGCGTGACGTGGGTTCCGGCGGAGATCCAGACACCCGGTTCCTTGCGGTCGAAGCGGAACTCCACAGGGGGACCCTTACTGATGCTCGGGCTCGGTGACGAGCGCCACCTTCTTGAAGCCGCCGCCGGTCACGATCGCCATCACCTGCGCCACGCGACCGTAATCGACCCGCTTGTCCCCACGCACGAAGACGCGCTCCTCGATTCCGGTCTTGGCGGTCTCGGTCAGCTTGGGGATGATCATCTCGTCGGTGAGTTCGTCTTCGCCCAGGAAGACCTGCCCGGTCTGGCGGATCGACAGGGTGACCGGCTTCACGTCGGAATTGAGGGGCGAAGCCTTCGATTGCGGCAGGTCGAGGGGGACGCCCACCGTCATCATCGGGGCCGCCACCATGAAGATGATCAGGAGCACCAGCACGACGTCGATGAACGGCGTCATGTTGATCTCGTTGATCGGACCGCCGCGACGGCTCCGGCGCCGATGGCGCTTGCCGCCCTGCGATGCGCCCGCTGCCATACCCATGGATCGGTCTCCTCTGGATCAGACTCAGGCGGCGAGCGGAAGGCGCTCGTCGATCTGGCGGGAGAGGATGGCCGAGAACTCGTCGGCGAAGCCCTCCAGCCGCGACTGCGCCTTGGTCACCTCGGCCTGGAGCTTGTTGTAGGCGAGCACCGCCGGGATGGCGGCGAACAGGCCGATGGCGGTGGCGAACAGGGCCTCGGCGATGCCCGGGGCGACGACGGCGAGCGAGGTGTTCTTGGAGGCCGCGATCGACGTGAAGGCGGTCATGATGCCCCAGACGGTGCCGAACAGGCCGATATACGGACCGGCCGAGCCGATCGAGGCGAGGAACAGGAGGCGCGATTCCAGCCGCTCGACTTCGCGGTGGATGGTGACGTCGAGCTGCTTCTCGATGCGCTGCGACAGCGACTGGATCTGCCGGCCCGAGCCCTCGAAGGAGCGCTTCCACTCCCGCATGGCGGCGACGAACACCGCGGCGAGGCCGGTCGCCGGCCGATCATTGAACGAGCGGAACAGTTCCTCCAGGGAACGGCCCGACCAGAACGCGTCCTCGAACGCATCCATCTCGGCCTTGGTCCGGCGGAACAGCAGCGTCTTGTCGACGATGATCGACCAGCACCAGATCGAGGCGCTGAGCAGCCCGACCATGACGATCTTGACGACGAAGTGGGCCTGCAGGAACAGGCCGAGCAGCGTCATGTCGGCGACAGGCGCGGCCTGCATCGCGTCGGCTGGGTTCATCCGTCGAGATCTCCTGCTCCGGATCGCGATGCGCCGGGCGGGGCCCGCGTCCGCCGGATCCGTGAGCGATATCAACGCTGTCGCCCGCGAATCTGTCGAAAGTAAGGGCCGCCGGCAGCCCCCACGCCCGCCGCTCCATGGACACCGTTAGGGCCGCGGCAGGGTTAAGGATCGGTTTCGATCCGGGCGATCCTGAGGCATTCGGCGCTCCGGACGTCCCAACCGGGCTGGACCTGCCGAAACCGCGACCCTTATGGTCGGGACTGCGGCGTCGAGTCGCGAACCTCACGTGACCTGTACAGGACGCGCATGCCACTTCCCGTTCCCAGTCTTCAGGAACTCCTCCCCACCGGTCCGGCCCGGTACCTCGGCTGGTCCGTGATCGCCGACCCGGCACTTGCCGGCGCCCTGGCCCGGGCGGGCTTCGACGCCGTACTGCTGGACCAGCAGCATGGCGGCTACGACTACCGGTCCTGCTGTGCGGCGATCACCGAGGTCGCGCTGGCCGGCAAGGCCGCCCTGGTGCGGGTGCCGGTCGGCGACGTCGCCATGGTCTCGCGGATGCTGGATGCGGGCGCGGCCGGGATCGTGGCGCCCATGATCAACACCGTCGCGCAAGCGCAGGCGCTTGCCGACGCCGCGAAATTCCCCCCCGTGGGACAGCGAAGCTGGGGCCCGGATCGCGCCATGCTGCTGTCCGGCCTTCGGGACGGGTCGGAATACCTCGTGGCCGGAAACTCCCGGGCGCTGACCATTGCCATGTGCGAGACCGCGGAATCGATCGCCGCGCTGGAGCAGATTCTGGCGGTGCCGGGGATCGACGGGGTGCTGGTCGGGCCAGCCGACTTGTCGATCGCCTTGTCGAAGGGCACGGCCATCGACCCGCTCGGCTCGGCCGTCACGGCGGCGCTCGGCGAGATTGTCCGCAAGACCCTGGCGGCAGGCAAGCTGCCCTGCGCGTTCGCGCCGTCTCCGGCGCGGGCCCGGGAGATGGTGGCAATGGGCTTCCAGCTCGTGTCGATCGAATACGATGCGATGACGATCGCCCACGCCTTCGCCAAGCTCCTGCGCGAGGTTGACCCGTCGCGGGCGGGCTGAGCGCTTACCCGGCTTCCGTCGGAGCCAGGCGCCGCCTCAGGGCGTCCGGCAGGCGCACCGCGCGGCCGTCCCGCACGCAGGCGACCGTGACCTCGGCGGCGACCAGGCACGCGTCGCCGCGGCGAACCTCCTGGGACAGCTGCATCGACGCGCCCCGCAGGACGCGCGTCCGGGTGACGATCGTGAGCAGGTCATCCATCAGGGCCGGACGCAGGAAATCGAGGCTCATCCGGCGCACGACGAAGACGAGACCGCGCGCCGCGCGGTGCAGCTCCGACTGGTCGCCGGCGAGATCGCGGAGAAGTTCGGTGCGGCCGCGTTCCAGGAACCGCAGATAGCTCGCGTGGTAGACGAAGCCTGAGAAGTCGGTGTCCTCGTAATAGACGCGCACGCTCAAGCGATGGCCGAATCCGCCATCCGCTGGTATCGCGATCCCCGGCTCGGTCATGCTCATGGGCCTCCATAGCATCGTCGCGACAGATGGCTGTCGTCTTTACACGACGACGCGCGCGGGCCGGGCCGCAGTGTCAGGATCCCGATGGTCCCGGGCGAACGCCCCCTGGGATCCATGACGGTCCGCGCAAAACGAAGAGGGCCGCCCCCGGGGGGACGGCCCTCTCGCGCGTGTCAGCGGATGTCGAGATCAGCCGCCGATGCGGGCCGCCAAGCTCGCCGAGTGGGCGTGCTCGTCGGCGATGTAAGGCAGGGCCTCGGTGGCGAACTTGCGGCCCGTCGCGTTGTCGCCGGACTTCGCGTAGCTGTCGTAGAGTGCCAGGGTGCGGGCATCGGAGCGCGCCTGCTGGTCTACGTAGGTGCGGTCGAAGGCGCGGCCGTTGGGAGCGGACTGGAGCTGGGCCAAACGCGCCTGACCGCGCTCGCCGAGGGCCACGCGACGGCCGGGCTCGGCCGGGCTGTTGTCGACGATGCCCACCGCGCCGAGGGCGCCGCCGACGATGGTGGTGCCGATGTTCGCGGCGACCGTCACCGGGGCAAGGACGAGACCGATCGGGTTGCTGAGGTCGGTGCGGATGCCCTGGTTATCCGAGACCACCGAGCCGTTGCGCGACAGGGAGGTGTTCGGCGGCAGCAGTGCCTCGGTGGTCGCCTTGCGCTCGACCAGGACCCGGTTGGCATAATTGCGCACCTTCGGGTTGCGCGACCGCTGAAGGGCGATGCGGCTCGCCTCGATGCTGGCCGCGTCCGAGCGCAGCGCCTCGGCGCGGAAGGCCGGGGTCTGGGTCGCGGCCGCACCGACATCGTCCTGGTTCGCGAAGGGCAGGATCCGGATCGGCAGCGCGTCCTGCGCGAAGGCCGGGGCCGAGATCGCAGCAGCGGTGAGGCCGAGGACGGCCAGCGTGATTCTCTTCATGGCAGTGATGTTTCCTGACGTTGTTCTTGATGGCTCAAAGACCAGCCGCAGACCGAGGGGCAGGACCTCGAAGGCGGAAGCCTCGCCAGCGCCAACACAGACTTGGCGCGGTCGCCTCCACAACGGACCGTTTTTCCCGCTGTTCCACTGACCGAGCCGATTTTTCATCGCCGGAAGCTTTGCCGCCTCCGGCCAAAGCTTGACTGTATTGTCCGGCGGTCGATGGCGAAAACCGCTCCCGCTACAGCACCTTACGATTGATGCGGCGCACAAGAACCCGGCTGCGGGTCGGACGGCCCGCGCCCACGGGCCATGACGCAGGCGGAAGGCTGGCCTGAGGTTCGCGCATGTGGGCGCGTCGCGCGGTTCAATCCGGCGAACCGTCGAAGAAGCCGGATTGCCCGTTCGTCTCACGCCGGGGCTGCGCGATTCCGAGGTGCTGGTAGGCGTGTCGGGTGAGGATGCGGCCCCGGGGGGTGCGCTGCACGAAGCCGCGCTGGATCAGGTAGGGCTCGATGATGTCCTCGATGGCGTCGCGCGGCTCCGACAGCGCCGCCCC
>NZ_JAKSYP010000082.1:0-3854 GCF_022829625.1 Methylobacterium sp. E-046
TTCCGCCGTTGAAGGCGAGGGGTCCGCTGGGGGCGCCGAGGTTGGGGTCGCGCGCGACCGAGAGGGTGCCGGCCGCCAGGAGGACGCCGCCCGAGAAGGTGTTGGTCCCGCTCAGCGTCAGCGTGCCGAGCCCGAGTTTGAACAACGCCCCCGGACCGGACACGACATTCGACACCGTCAAGGCTCGATTCGGGTCGACGGCCAGACCCGAGACACCCTCCAGTGTGAAGGGACGCGTGGTCGTGAAGCTCGCCGTCGCCTCCAGGGTCGCGTCGCCGCCGATCGCCACGGCGCCATAGGCTTGGCCGAGATTCTCCTCCCGCGACACCGAAACGATGCCCGCCCGGATATACGTGCCCCCGGTATAGGTGTTGTCGGCCAGCAGGTTCAATCGACCCTGGCCAGTCTTGAACAGGCCGCCATTGCCGGACACGACCGCATCCTCCGTGAGCATCGCACCGGCGAACACCCCGAGGGTACCGCCGTCGCGCAGGATGACGGGTCGGCCGAGGGCGAAGCTCCGGGTGGCGATCAGCGCGCTCTTGCCCTCCAGCGTCACGGTGTTGCTGGGGGCGCCGAGCGCCTCGGTCTTGTCGACGGCGAGCCCGCCCTGCCAGACGAAGACCCCGCCGGTGAAGTCGCTCGTCCCGGTCAGGAACTGAATGCCGGCCCCATCCTTGATCAAGCCGCCGTTGCCGGAGATGCGCCCGTCGAAGTGCGGCGTCTTGGTCGTGCCGGTCACGTCGAGCACCAGTGGTGCCATCTCGGTCGTCAGCAGATGGGCCTTGGTGGCGCGGCCATGGTCGTCGAGGTTCGTGAGAACGAGCGGCAGGAGCGGCCCGGTATCGTCCGGCTGATCGTCGCCATACCCGGTCGCGGGGGGCTTGGGCGCCGCGGCCTGGTATTGCCGGAACGCGTCGGAGCTCAGTTGCTGCTGGAGGGCTTGGCCGATCCTCAGCAACGTCTGCTCCTGAAAGGGATTGGCGTCGATGAGGATGTTCGCCTGCGCCCCGTCCACCTGAAAGGGCACGTTGAGCTGGGGCGATGAGGAGGTCTGTTCCGTCGAGAAGGTGAACAGACCGAGTCCGTCATTGGTGTCGTCGTCCGTGCCGAGGAAGCCGATCACCGCATCGACACCCAGGGTATTGCGGACGTTCGACATCAGCGCCGTCGAGATCCGAATCCAATTCGCGTAGGCGCGATTGAATTCGTCGGTGGAGGCGTAGCGGCCGACTTTGTCCGCGGCCAGACCAGCCAGGGCCATCTCGCCGCCGTCGAGGCTCGGGTTCTTCCGGGCGAAGGCCACGAGGTCGTCGATCGTGCGGGCGAAGACCTTCGGATCCACGTTCAGTCGCGAGAACTTGTCGCCCAGCAGCCGGACGAGCGCGCTCCTGTAATCGTCGGCCGATGAGACGCGAGAGGCAAGATAGCTCGAAATCGAAACGTAGGCATCGTAGAAGTAGAATGACGCCGCTCCGTTGGTCGCGGCTTCGACCCGCCTAGCCCCGTCGGCGAAGGATTGCCGGAAATTGCTCAGCAGGGCGGCCCTGGCGGCCGGATCGGTTGGGATCTGCGTGGACGGTTCGGCAAATTTCACGACCTGAACGAGATCGTCGTCCGACATCGCCAGGACCGCCGTCTTGACCGCGGCGTCGACCCGGGCGCGATCGAGCGGGACGACGGCGGCGCGCGAGGCCTTCAGCATCGCGCCGACGAGGGAGTCGAATTGCGCCGGCCGCTGAGGATCCTCGGTGAACGGCGCGCTGTAGATCCCGACCTTCAGGCCAGTCAAGTCACCGGTCAGGCTGGCATTGTAGTCGGTAGGCCGGACGAAGGCTTTGCTGCGCGTGTCGGTCGTGTCGAGCTTGACCATGCCGTTAAGGGCGTGTGCGAGGTCATGGACGCTGGTGCCCATGGGACCGGCCGTGTCGATTTGCCAGGAATAGGGGGCGATGCCGGTCGTGCTGATCAGGCCCGCCGTCGGCTTGAGGGCGTAGAGATGCTGCTGCTGGGCGGGGTAGATGATGGAGTCGGAGGTCTGTGATCCGACGGTGAGCGGCGCGAAGCGCATGGCGGCCGCGATGCTGGGTCCGCTGCTGGATCCGGCCACCGCGATCGACGGATCGAACGGGCTGATCGTCTGGCCGCCCGTGCTGCTTAGATTGTTGCTCGTCAGCCCCGCCCACTGGCCTATATTGGCCTTTCCCAGGATGAGCAGGCCCTGCTCCAGCATCCCGCTCACCAGGGTCGCCTCGCCGGCTGGACGGGAGCCGATCAGGGCTGCCGAGCCCGCGGTGGTGCGCAGATCGTCGGCGGTGCCGATGTTCATCTTGAGCAGGACCGGTACGCCAAAGAGCGGCGGCAGCGTCTGGCCCTTGCGCTGCGCTTCCATCCTCTGCGCATCCGCCCGGTCGGCGAGCGCTAGGATATCCGGATTGATCTGCTCGACGGAGCGCAGGCCCGGGCCCGCATGATCGAGCTGTTGAATCTTGTACATGTACTGCAACACGATCTCGCGCGATGTCGTCTCGCGCCGTTGCAACATGCCGGCGAGATCCGTGGCCGTCCCTTCGGTCAGGTCGACAGCGCCATAATCGGGCAGCGGATCGTTCGAGAGGGTTCGGGTCAGGGAGACGGGTTCCGGCTGCTTCGGCAGCGAGGTATCCGTGAGCCCGAGCCGCCCGACGAGACCGACGATGTCGGCTTCCGTCGCAGCGCGCGGAACGAAGGTCACGAGCGGCCGGGCGGAGACCGATAAGGCGAAGATCTCTGCGTCGGTCCTGGGCTGGCCGGCGCGGATATAGGCGGCGCGGACGACGTCACGCAGGGCAAGCTGGTCCTGGGGATCGATCGCCTGCGCGAAGGCCGGCACGCTCAGCCAGAGGGCGCCCAGGAGGCTTCCGGAAATGCGCAGTCGCCCCTGTGATGCCGGCAGGCTGAGGAACATGGTCGATCTCCGAAGCTTCGATTCTGACAAGGGTGTTCGACGGGCAGGGCACGGCATTCGAGCCGCGGACGGACTCACCAGGGCTTCCGCTCTCGGTGATGGGACCATGCGTCGACCGGCGCGGTACGCCGGCGGGAGTGCCGCGATAGGAGGGGCGGGCAAGCTCCGGAAGCGGAGGGCCGCAATCGCATCGGCCCTGCCACCATCGACGGCCGAGCCTGGGTCTTCGGCCAGAGGGGCCGCGATACCGGTGTCGTCATGGTCGCGATCGGCCCACCGCCGGTCGCGGGATTTCTCCAATCGATCTTGTTCTTTTGCAGATTTGAACGTCCGCAAACGGTAATATTTTCATGTATATAGAACGATCTGAGTCGATAACCGGTTTAGAACGGTGCAAATCGTCATCCAATACGCTTGGTTCGTCCTGTGATATTAAAAAAATCTCTTCTTAAGAACAAGATGGTCCCATAAAAAACCGATAGATCAGCATTGATAAACATCTTTGCGGCAAATTTGTTCTTGTTATACAATTATAAAAGACAATTCATTGCGTGAGGTTTTCGATGAATTTCGCTTTGGCGTAATCATCATTTGTCCTGGCTCGGCCGCATTTGCAGGACCGGGGCGTAAATCGCGACAGTCACGATCGTTTGACCGGACGTGTGGCCCGGTAGCCACAAATTGTCTGTCGCGTTCCTGCCGCGAGGAGAAGGGTCCGGAAATCACGGACCGATTCCCTGCGGATGCGAATTCGGATTGGCCGCGGGGTCGTGTCCCTGATGGTGGTGTAGCTCGGCGGTAGCGAGGAAGCCCGTCCGCGCGCCTTCCACAGGGCTGTGGCGGGCGGGGCTCCCCGCGGGGTGGTCATCGGCGGTTGCCGGGTAGGGTCGGGTTGCGAGCGCCAACC
>NZ_JAKSYP010000033.1:0-38699 GCF_022829625.1 Methylobacterium sp. E-046
AACGGCGCACGGGCTGGATGCCGTCGAGAGCAAGGGCGATGCGAACCGCACCGGGACGGCGGAGGGCGCAGCCCTGTCCGGCACGCTCAAGCTGGATATGGCGCAATGGTACAGGCCGACCGCCGCAGGGTATTTCAGGCGGATCGGCAAGGCGGCGATCATGGCCGACCTTGAGGCGATGCGGAACGCGCCCCCTGCCCCGTCATGGGCGAAAATGAAGAAGGGCGAACTGGCAGCCCTGGCCGAGCGCGAGGCGGAGGCGCATGGATGGATGCCGCCATTGTTGCGCTGACCGAGAGGGGAAGGAGGGGCCGCACGGCCCCTTTTTCTTGTCCGCCAGACGGCAGGATGGAAGGGCGCATGCGCCCGCTTACGACGCGCCCACAGGGCTGCGCCCTGCCCCGCGACCCCTCCCCTGTTGATGCGACATCACATGCGCGCCAAATCCAGGCTCGCTTTAGTGGGTTGAGCGAGTTGATGGATTTCAAACGTATCGCGGATGGATCACACTGCTAACCGGTTCGAGCTTGGCGCATGCAACCCACGAACGGCCACGGAAATTTCTGACGCGCTGCTGGGGACGTTAAAATGCCTGTCGATGTCGCCAACCTACATTACGTGCTGTCTGCGATCGCCAGCACAGGCAAGATAATTGAGACGTCCATTTCGCTGCTCAGCAAAGGCATGCGAGCCGATTACGACGCTCTTAAAATCGAGGCCGACAGATATGCCGAGGATCTGATCGCCCAGGACGATCCCGATAAAATCGACAATCTTGCGGCCAGTGTTCCGGAGAAAATACTCGAAACGGTAAAAGATAATATTCGCCAGCTGCACATGCAGGTTGCCGGCACGTTGAAAAACCTCGGTATGGACTTGCCGGAAATCGAGAAGCGCGTGGACGACGATCATGGGCGTATATGTTTTTACATCGTCCAGTTAAGTAAGTTCGGAGAAATCCCCGAAAGCATGCTGGTCATCTGGAAAAACAGTAAGTGCGCCGATAAAGGATTTGCATTAGCTTAAATGCGCGCAACCTTAGGAGGCAAATGATGACTATTTTACTTGCGGACAATCTAGCTGAAGAAGCTCTTATCGCGGCGTCTGTCGCAGGCAGCAAAAAACTCGTTTCGGGCCTGATCGAGGCCGGTGTCAAAGCAGGCTCAACGCACGGCGCGGCATTGGTCGCTGCCGAATTCAACGGGCATGCTGATGTCGCGACAATATTGCGGAACCAAATGGTAAAGGAAAACGCTGAAATTCCTGACTGGAGAAACCCGAATTTTTCGATGAAGCCGTAGCGCTGCTGTTCATGCCGAAAGACAAGGCGCCCTCAGGGCTTCGCCCTGTCCCTTTCCGGCCGGATCAGTGGCGCCTCTGATGGCTATGCTGCTTGCGCCAGTCCCAGGGCGGAACCGGATTGCCGGCCCACAGGCCGACTCCATGGATGACCGCCTGCCCTTGCGCGTCATCGTACACGTCCTGCACCCTGAAACGGTCATACGCCCAGGCATTGCCGCTGCCGATCATGACCAGCTCGACATCCTGCCCGTTGCGATGCACGACGCCCACGATGCGGTCGAAGCTTTTGGGGAATGAGCGGCCGCCATGGGGCGGTTCGATCTCGACCGTTTGGCCGAGGATCAGCTGCGCCAGCATGGCCGTGGCGTTATCGCCGTAAGGCTGATCGTGTTCGGGCGCGTCGATCCCGAAGATCCGTACGCGGATTTTCTGCATGCTTTCCATGACCGTGAACGTGTCGCCGTCGGCGATCTTCGTCACTGTCGCGGGGAAGGCGTAAGCGGTGAAGGCGAATAGCCAGACCAGCATGAATATCGGAAGTCTCATATCCCCGATCATGCCCTGAATTGCACAGTATAATCCAGCCGGTTCGTTGATCGATCCAGAACGGTTGCAGCGCCTTTAATGACGTGGCGGCATCGATGTGCGACAGCGCGCCTTTAGATCTTTTCAATGCAGCCGACGATCCAGGTTCCCGGCCGGCATGCGCCGGACAGTCAGAGCGAATTCTCCTGCCGCGGGCCAGCCCCGTTCTCATTACCGGCCATGCCCATCCTGCCGCACGCGGCGGGCCTTCGTCGCAATCCCGAGCCCTGCGGGTGACGCCAGGGTGTCCCCGGCCTTCGCAAGCGCTGCCAGGCCGGGCGATCCCCCTCCCCGTCGTCAGGCCTGCGCCGGTCCCGCCGATGCGGCTCCTTCGGATGACATGGCCGGCAATGAAGCCGGCCCGCTCAAGAAGGAAGAAAACGCATGACTGACACTGACGCAACCAAGGGCCGGAAACCCGACCTGACCGCCTACTTCGTCGCCGATCGAGACGGTGCGCCGTGGATAGCGATCGGGGCCGCCTGGACCCACCAGGACGGCGAGGGCAGCAGCCTCAAGCTGGATCTGATCCCGAACGCCCCCGGCCGGATCGTCCTGCGCAAGCCGAAAGCGGCCGAAGCCGAAGGGGGCGCGCAATGATCCTCTTCACCAAGCCCCAGCTGGCAAAGCTGCTCGCCAATGGCACCGCCACCGCCGCCGCCCTCGCGGCGGGGCGGGAGCCGCCGGACCACAAGCCCGTGGTCAAGCTGTTCACACCGGACGCAGCCGCGACCTGGCTGCTGACCGAGATCGACCCCGACGAACCGGATATCGCGTTTGGCCTGTGCGACCTCGGCATGGAGTGCGCCGAACTCGGCAGCGTCAGCCTCGCCGAACTCCGCGCCCTGCGCGGCAGGCTCGGGCTTCCCGTCGAGCGGGACCGCCATTTCGAGGCGACCCACCCGCTATCGGTCTACGCCCGCGCCGGGATGGAGCATGGCGCCATCGTTACCGACCCTAAGCGGCTTGACCAGGCGGCCGCGGCCGAAGAAGTCGGCTGATGCCGCAGCAGGAGGCCCGGCACCGCGTCGGGCCTCTTCTGTCGGCAGGATGCGAGGGCGCACACGCCCGCTTACGACACGCCCCAGGACGTTCGCCCTGCCCCGCGTTCCCGCCCTGCCTCGGATATCAGGCCGTACCGTTCCAGATGTCGAGCAGCCGGCGCGTGACGGCCGCCGCGTTCTCGGCATCGCCGTCGCGCCGCGCCAGGTCGAGGTCGCTGACGCCATCGAGCAGCGGCAGGATCATCGACGGCCGGATGCGAGGATGGTTGATGACGTCGCCGTCAAGGAAGCGACCCACCGCTTCCCGCGCCATGTCGCCGGCCGCATCGAGGATGCACAGCGCGGACCTGGCCGCGTTGGCCGTCCCGTCGGAGGCCGGCACGTCGAACGGCCCCCGTTCCAGCATGGCCCGCAATTCGTCGCCGTCCTGCTGTTCCATCATTTGGACCGCCACGACGAGCAGCTGGCATGCAAAGGCGCCGGCCTCCTGACCGCGTTCCGCCGCCAGCCGTTCGAGGCGGAGCTGGAGATGGTCGGGGATTGCTATGGTGTCCGGCATCATGGCGAAGCCTCCCGTGATATCGGCATCGTAAGGCCGTCTGCGCTATGTAGCGACCAAACGGGATCGCCCTGCGGGTCGGCAAGGACGAGTCCTGAAGGTTGTCCAGGTGCGTTGAGGTGGAATCGGTTGGTAAGGCGGAAGCCGCCTCACTGAGCTAATTTAAAGGCACAGGGCATGCCAAAAAAATCTGTAGAGTTAAATCGTAATTGGGACGGTCTTTCCGATCAAGAATGGCTAGATTTGCTGACCGCGTCGCGCAAAATCCCTAGCGGCGAAGCCCTAGAGCTTGTAAGAAAATTTGCTGAAGAGTTGGCAAGCGAAATTGGGAGCGCGGCGCGTGTAAATATCAGAAGCGTTGAAGGTTTTGCGACAATCTTAGAAGAGCCCAATAGTGACAGGTTGGCCAGGATCAGGCCACCTAGCCTAGTCCGCATCGAAGTTGACTCGGCTGAACAAATTCAAGCGGCTATAAATCTGGCAGATCCAAGTTCTGAGTCGGAATTTTTATTAAAGCAAGCCCGTAAGCAATATTTTGTCCGCCGCTTCCGCAACTATTTCGTTAAGCCTCATCCGGCAGGTGCACGCTACCTAGCCATTGTTATCGAAGTGCCACTAAAGCATTTTGGCGCATCCGTCTTTGAGATCAGCATCAGCCACAGAGGCATGGATGAAGTGCATGCTGAAATAGAAGCAGCATCGAGAGGTAAAAGACATGCAATTATACAGGGAGCTAAAGCAGAAAATAGAGACACATTAACCTACGCAGAAGGTCGCCATTTTAAAGATTTAGTCGATTTGGCCCGTGAATCTTGCGACCGTATCGCAGAAGAACTCGGTCTACAAAGGCCAAAGGTTGAATTAGATCTACCCTTAACTGGTCAAAATGCTATAAGTTATTTTCGTAAATCAACTTCTGCCAGTGAAAAAGTGTCTATATTTGAAGAAGTTAAAGCAGCTGTAAAAGCTGCACTCGACCGTTTTGATGTATCCGATGCTGAAAAAAGCGCCGTGATCACGGATATTTATAACGAGCGCGCATCGCTTACAATGCACAATCGAGACGTAGAAAAATCGACGGAAGAGAACTGTATTAACCTAGAAACTGAACGCACGTCTAAACCGATTTGGAAGATTTCTAAATCTCAATATCTGGGGCCTTGGGATTTTCTTGAGAAAAATTATGGCCGCAACGGGTTAACATGGCCTGATATTATAAATTCAGATCGTGATCTATATTTTGCTCTTAAAAACAACATCCGCCGCAATAACGGCAAGATGCCGGAAGGCTTTGCCATTCTGGATCGCGTAGCGGTGACGGATCAGAAACTTGCAGAAGTAAGTGACGAAGAACGCCGTAAAGCTTCAGCATTAAGTAGTGCCTTGCAAAGACGGCGCATCAGAGGCCGGGGTGCGGCGTTGCGCCACACCGAGCCGCGTTAAACAACGAACCGTCGCAGATTGCGTTTGTACGTAGAACGTCAGACATTCCTGGTGCGCGCTCTGGAAGCGTGCTTGCAAACCTGGAGAGTGTCGTGGCCAAGAGCGGCTATCTAGAGGGCACGCGTGCTGCCCCCGGAACACCTGCGCCCCTCAACGTTCCTTACGTTGTGAAAGACAATTGGCAGCTAGGTAACAAGAAATAACAAAATAGACCGAGGCCGGACGCTTCTAAAGCGCCCGGCCTTTTTTGTTTATGAGCATTCGTTACCCGATGATGAGAGGAGAATTAGCAATGGCGACGTGGAGACAGCCTGGACGGTGCGAGAAGTGCGGAAATAGCGATTGGAAACCGATCCTCATCCACTTTCCATGCCAATACTGCCGACTCGGAAAAACCCGTTACGAATGCAGGTGATCGCCGCAACAGCATAGGCGGGACTGTTTTCGGTCCCGCCTCATCTAAACTTCCGAGGGCTGGCACTGATAGCGCCGCCCCAGACCAGTGCGATCCACCTTCTTGAACAATCCCGCGACGGCCCCACTGTCGCGTCCCCTCAGCCCGTCAACCGACAGGTGCAATCGTGAGAGGTACCGAAACCAATTCGTCCCCGGTCGGCATGATGCCGCCGATGCAGTCCCCGCCATCATCCAGCCCAGGGCGGGTCATGTCCGCAGTCCGGGTCTTTACCGGCCCGGCCGTCATCCTCGGCATGGCTCTTTTGGCTCTTCACGTCCTCATGCCGACAGGGCGCGGCCCGGCAAGCTGGTTGGGAAGCTTCTACGGGTGGATCGAAGCTTCAGACATTCTGGCGAAGCGCGGACCGTCTATCGAGTATGAACGGGACAAGGCCGCGGCCATAGCCCAGGCGCAGATGGAATTGGAGGTGCTGCGTCATCAGATGACGACCCTCTACGAAGCCATGGCCGCGCAGACCGCCATGGCGAATGCGGCCGACGTGTTCTGCGTCCTCGGCCAGCTGGGTAGCGGCATCCAGAACAACGACATGCGCAACGCCGCGTCGGCCATGCGCCAGTCGTGCGGCTACGGCGATGAAATCCGCGCGCGCCAGCAAGCTCAATATGCCGACCTGGCCCGCAGGGGCGCCGCCATCGCCTCCCGCATCAACCGTCTGAAAGGGGAGTGACCAGCCATGGCGAAGGACGCTCGGGCCGGGCAGCGGGCGTCCATCGCCCGCACGAGCCGGGTAAGGCAGGAACGGGCCGACAAGGCCGAACAGCAGCGCGCAGCGGCCGCCCGGCCGACCGCGCAGTGGAAGGAACAGGAGCGCAAGGTCGAGGAGCGCAAGGCCACCGAGCGTGCCTCTGCCGAGGAGAAGGAGGCGGCTAAAAAGGCCGAGGCCGAACATAAGCGGGAGGAGGCCGCCAAGGCCGCGTTGAAACGGGCCGACGATGTGAAGAAAAAGACCGCGCAACGCCGCGAACGCCAGTTGCAGCAGGACGCAAAACGCGAATTCAACCGCAAGGCCGAGGGCGACAAGATAGCGGCGGCGAAGGCCGAACAGATCAAAGAGGCCGCCCGGGTAAAGCGTGCCGAGGCGATTGTCGGCACGCGCGAGAAGGCGCAACTGAGCGACCTAGTGGCCGCTCAGCGTTACCAAACCGGCCAGATGCGCGCGGCGCATCGTGCTGAGATCGAGTCCCACCGCCACAATATCGGTGGCGGCCATATCCATCATGCGGTGAAGATCGGGGCGATCGACGCGGCCGAGCGGCGTGACTTAAAGGCGCTCGATCAACAGCGGAACAGCATTGCCGGTCGCGTTACCGCCTTAGCCCGGCCGGGGCATTTCGCGCGGCAGGAAAAGGCCATCGCCGAGCGCCACGAAGCCGATCGTATGACGAAGCACCGGGACCACGAGGCGTTGAAGGAGCGGCAGTTCACCGCCATGCAGGCGGCCCGGTTGCGGCAAGCCCACGAGCGCAAGGCCGGGATGGAGACGCATCGTTTCGAGACGCTGGCGCTGCGTCATGCGCAACAGACCAGTCGGCCCCACCAGGTCGAACAGCACAAGGCCGCGATGCAACGGGTTGAGGCTCGCCAGGTAAAGGAACAGGATCACAAACAGGAACGCAGCAACGGCCATGATCGCGACCAGGGCTTGCAGCGGTCGCAGGTGCCGGCGTGATCCTCGATAGCGCCAAAGGAGGGGGCATGTTCCGGAAGGCGAAGCCCCCTCCTCCCTCCACGACGAAGCTATCCGACCCCGGCGATGTCATCGCCGATTTTCCCCGCGGCGTCGCGGCGACCGGTAATGAGCGCCCGACCGCTTCCGCCCGCTGGCTGTCATCCGACGAGCTGGCCGCCCGCGTGCCGCACTGGCGGCCGGGCATGTTCCTCATCGGCCGCGACCACACGGGCCGGCCCTACGGCATCGCCGATGACCGCCACATCCTGACCGTCGCCGGCAGCCGCGCCGGCAAGGGCGTGTCCCTGATCGTGCCGAACCTGCTGTTCTGGCCGGGGAGCTGCCTCGCCATCGACCCCAAGGGGGAACTGGCGACGCTGACCGCTTCACGCCGGTCGGCACTGGGCTCGGCATGGTCCCTCGCCATGGACCCCGGACAGGGCAAGGTGTTCGCCCTCGATCCGTTCGAGCGCGTCTCCGGCCCGGCGGCCAGGTTTCGTGCCGCCTTCAACCCCCTGGCCGACCTCGATCCGCAGACCGAGCGCGGCATCGACCTGTCATGGATGATCGCAGACGCGCTCGTGATGCAGTCGAAGGGCGACGGAGCATTTTGGACCCAGAGCGCGCGCGCCTTCCTGCGCGGCGTCATCCTCTTTGTCGCCGCGACTGAGCCGCCGGCATCGAAGACCCTGATCCGCGTTCGGGCGCTGCTGACCCAGCCCCGCGACGAGTTCGAGGCGATGCTGGAACGCATGAAGGCGCAGGGCGACCTGATCGCGGCATCGGCCAACGCCATGATCAACCGCCCGCCCAATGAGCGCCAGTCCGTCCTTTCGACCTGCGAGGTGCATACGGCCTTTCTCGAAGGCCCGTCGATGCAGCGCGTCCTGCGCACGTCGAACTTCAGGCTGGAGGATCTGAAATCCGAGCGTGTGACCGTTTATCTCTCCCTTCCGGCGACCAAGCTGTCCACGCATGGCCGTTGGCTGCGCATGATGGTGGCGCTCGCCATGGACGCCATGGAACGCACCGGACCCGCCCCGGCCGGCAAGCCGCCCGTCCTGTTCGTTCTCGATGAATTCGCCGCCCTCGGCCACATGGAGACGGTCGAGTCCGCGGCCGGGCAGATCGCGTCGTTCGGCGTGAAGCTGTGGCCGATCGTGCAGGACATCACCCAGCTGCAGCGCGACTACGACAAGGCCTGGGAGACGTTCATGGGGAACGCCGGCCTTCTTACCTTCTGGGGCAATACCGACCTCACCACGACCGATCATATCGCCAAGCGTCTCGGCGATACGGAAGTGATCCGGGCCGTCATCAACGCCAACGAGACGTGGCAGAGAACGACCGGCCGCAGCGTGCCGGATTGGCTAGGCGCGCTCGCCGGCATGGGCAACGCATCGACCACGGCCGGCGAAAGCCAGACAGGCGGGCGAACCCTGAACCAGCAGCTTGCCCGTACGTCCCTCATGGCGCCGGACGAGATCGCCCGGCACTTCGCGCGTGACGCCGGCAACATCCTGGCGGCCATCGCGCAGCCGGATCTGCCGGCCTTCGCCCTGCACCGCTTCTCCTATTTCGGGAAGGAGGACGCCGCCCTGTTCGGGGGGCTATACGATCCGATGCCGGAGCAGAAGCCGCCGCACACGACGGCAGCAGAGCGCGAGTCGCGCGACCGTGACAGGCTTTGGCATGTCCCGGTCCAGTGAAGCAGGCAGGGGGTTTTCCTCCCGCGTGCCGGCCTCGCCGCCTGTCGGCCGGCTGGCTGACTTGCCATACTGGCAGCCCTTCACAGGGCATCGTCGCGCGGGAGGAAAGCCTAAATGCGCACTTAAGTCAGAATTGCAGGGGACGGCCGGGCAGAGCCCTAACAGCAACATGCTGTTTCGCCCCCTTCAATTCTGCAACCGGCAACAGAGTTGCCTCGTGCGACCTGCGGTGCCCGATCGGTCCTTGGACCGATGGCTGTCCTTCGGCCAGCTTATGCGCGCCCCTGACGGGTCGCACATCATGATGATTGTGAAGAGGGCCAGACGACGGAGCTGAAGGGATGCGGGTTCTCGAACTGACCGCCCATGTCCAGAGGATCAGACGCCGCGACGGTGCATCCGCCACGGCCGCAGCGGCTTATCGATCGTGCGGGGTGATCCGGGACGAGCGGACGGGCATCGTTCACGACTACCGGCGCAAGGGCGGGTTGGAAGGCACAGGCCTGGCCGTACCGAAAGACGCGCCGGAATGGGCGGGCGACCGGGGGCAGTTGTGGAACGCGGCCGAGATGCGGGAACGCAACGGACCGCGCGGACCGAACGCCATGGCCTTCCGCCAGGATGCGATCGTCGCCCGCGAGTTCATGTTCGGGTTTCCCGCCGAGCTGTCCCAGGCCGGCCGGTCGCGTGTTGCCGAAGCCGTCGCCCGTCACCTTGTCGATCGCTACGGCCTGGCCGCCGATTTTGCCATTCACCAGCCGGGCAAGGAGGGCGACCACCGCAACCATCACTGCCATATGCTCACCACGACGCGCCAGCTGACCCCTGACGGGCTTGGCCGCAAAATCCGCGACCTGGACCAGTGGTCGAACGGACCGCGCCACATCAAGGCGTTTCGGGCCTTCCTGGCCGGCACCATGAACGAGGCGCTTGCGGCCGAGGGGCAGGCCGCACGGGTCTTTGTCGAGCATCGCAGCTTCAAGGATCGCGGCAGCAGCCAGAAGGCGACGCGCCACAAGGGCAAGGCCCAGACCAATGCCCGTCGCCAGCAGATGCAGCAGGATCGCGCCGCCTGGATGAAAACCGAACGCGACCGCCAGACCGAACGGCACAGGGAGGAACGCCGCGCCCTCGATGCCCGCCATGAACAGGCGCGCGCGGCGAGAGCCACCCTGCCCTCCTCCGATACCCGCGCTTTCGCCGCCGTGCTGTCGAAGGAGTCCGCCGCCATGACCGAGCGGCATGCCGCCGAGGATCGTCAGCTGGACAAGGCCATGGCCGCCCGTGTTGCGTTCGATCGCGTCACCGAGAGCCTGGAACGGCGGGCGGAAGTCGGCCGGGGCGAGCGGGACCACCAGCACGAGCGGGACGGCTACGACCGTTGACCGTCCGCTTGACCGGAATCGTCGTATTGTCTTCAATGTCGCAAGAGAAAACGGCCGTCATTATCTGTAGATCTGACGGTTCAAGGCCGTTTTCTGACCCTCACTTATGGGAATGACTTAACGATAACTTTACGGGATTTGGTTATCCTCGATTGAAGGGTAGCCAGATGTGTTTTTGCTAGCAAAAACCTCTGGCCAAGGGGGACCGATCCCCCTCTGGACACCCTGTGCGGGCCGGCATGAACCGGCTCGTGATGGTGGTGAATGGTGGAGCATGGCAAGGCCGAAAAAAGCGCCGCACGAGCAACGCAGCCGTCAGGTCAACGTCCGCATGACTCTGGCCGAACTGCTCGAACTCGAAACCCTCGCGGCCGGCCTCGGCATCACGCCCGCCGACTTCATCCGACGCCGCAGCTTCGGCTATTCGCTGCCGCGCCGGCCGGACGCGCAGGAGGCGCTGCTCAAGGCTGTGGCCGTCCTTGCCGCCACCGGCAACAACCTGAACCAGCTTACCCGCCACGCCCATGCCGGCCGCCTGCCCCATGCCGACCGGCTCGCGACCGTGCTGGACGAGATCGAAGCCCAGCAGGAGCGCATCTTCCTGATGCTGGATCGCTTCGATGACCCCCGTGGTCACGAAGCTCGGCCGCAGCTTTAAGGGCGCTTTCGCGTATTACCTGAACGACAAGCGCGGCCCGGACTCGGACGGCACGACAGACACGCGCGTCGCCTGGACCGAAACCATCAACCTCACCACGGCCGACGTGAAGAACGCGGCCCGCGTCATGGCGGGGACGGCGACCTCGACCGCGGCCCTGAAGAAGGCGGCCGGCGTGAAGGCCACCGGCCGGAAGCTCGAACGGCCGGTCTACGCCTATTCGCTGTCCTGGCACCCCGACGAGCGGCCGACCAAGGAAGACCAGCTGGAGGCGGCGCGGGCCACCCTCGCCCTGCAGGGGCTGGAGGAACACCAGGCGGTGATCCTCGCCCATACCGACACCCAGCACGCGCACGTGCATATCGTCGTGAACCGGGTTCACCCGACGACCGGCGTTGCCGCCAAGCATGGCAATACCAAGCTGGCCCTGTCCCGTTGGGCGCAGGCCTACGAAAAGAGCCGGGGCCGCATCTTCTGCAAGGCCCGCGTCGAGAACAATGCCCGCCGGGACGAACGCATGGCGGCCAATGATCCGCGCGCGGCGCGTCCCGTGTTCGAGTTCGGCCGCTCTACGAGCAACGACAATCTGCGGACCGTCATGGCGGCCTCCGTGGAGAAGCAGCAGGACGCCCATCTGTATGCGATGGACCGCGCCTTGCGGTCGAGCCATGCCCGCCAGTGGCGGGCGCATGAACGGTTCTACGACGAAGCCGTGCGGTCCCTCCGCGCGGCAGGCATCCGCACCCTCGCCGCCATCGCGGGGCTGCGAGCGGATTTCCTGTCCCGGTGCGCCCAGCTTCGCGCGTCCCAGGCCCGGCAGCGCGAGGAACAGCGCACAGCCTGGCGCAGGCGCAGCAACGAGCGCCAGACCAACCGCGCCCGCTTCGACGGCAGGGACGCGCGCCGCGCCGCGAAGGGCGGCAGTCGCCGCCGCATCATCGAGGCCGTCGATCCGGCCGAGATCATCGCCAGCCTGACCGAACAGGCCTCCACCTTCACGCGCGGCGACCTGGTGCGCCATCTCTGGAAGCATTACCCGCCCGACGTGCTGCGCCAGGCCATCGCCGCCGTCATGGCGTCGGACGAGCTGGTTCATGTCGGCACCGACCCGAACGAACGCGCCCGCTACACGGCGCGCGACCTGCACGCCCTCGAACGCCAGATGGTCGCGGATGCGCAGACTATGCACGAGGCCCGCCGCCAGGCGGTCCCCCCTGCCCTCCTCGCCATGGCGTTGTGCGGCAGTCCCATTACCCTGTCGGCCGAGCAGGACGCCGCCTTGCGGCATGTCACCGGACCGGAAGGCTTGGCGGCCGTGGTGGGCTTCGCGGGCGCAGGCAAAAGCACCCTGTTCAGCGTCGCGCGGTCAGCGTTCGAGGCGCAGGGCTGCCGGGTCCGCGGCGCGGCCCTGTCCGGCGTGGCGGCGGACTCCCTAGCCCACGGCGCCGGCATCGAAAGCCAGACGCTGCACTCCCTGCTTCATTCGCTCGATAAGGGGCGCGACCGCCTAACCGACCGGGACGTGCTGGTATTGGACGAGGCCGGCATGATCGGGTCGCGCCTCATGGCGCGCCTCCTGAAACATGCGCGGGCGGCCGGCGCGAAGGTCATTCTGGTCGGCGACCCCGAGCAGCTGCAAGCCATCGAGGCGGGCGCCGCGTTCCGGGCTATCGTGGAGCGGTACGGCGCGGCGCGCCTGAAGGAAGTTCGCCGGCAGCGTGAGGCATGGCAGCGTGCGGCGACCGCCGCGCTTGCGACGGCGCAGACGGCCGATGCGCTCGACCGCTATGAGCGGGAAGGCATGGTGCATGCGCACGCCACGCACGCCGACGCGATGAAGGCGCTGATCGGACGATGGAACGAGGCCCGCCGTGCGGTGCCCCATCAGTCGCACATCATCCTGGCCTATACCCGCGCCGACGTGCGCGCCTTGAACGACCGGGCGCGGGCCATCCGCCGCGCGGCCCATGAGATCGGCGTCGGGCAGAAGGTGGAGACAGCGCAGGGCGTGCGCGAGTTCGCGCCCGGCGACCGCATCTATTTCCTGAAGAACGACCGCGACCTGAACGTGCGCAACGGCAGCCTTGGCACCGTCGAGCGCATCGCGGGCGACTATCTGACCGTGCGCCTCGATGACGGCCGCAGCCTCGCCATCGACGTGACGCTCTATCCGCATCTCGATCACGGCTATGCCGCGACCGTTCATAAATCGCAGGGCGTCACCGTGGACCGCGCCTACCTGTTCGCCTCCCGCTACATGGACCGTCACGCCGCCTATGTCGGCATGACTCGGCACCGCGACCGCCTCGACGTGTACTGGTCGGCCGACGAGATCCCCGACCGCGCCGGCCTCGCCCGTATTTTCGGCCGTGACCGTGCGAAGGATACCAGCCTGGATTTCGGACCCGCGCCCACCTAGTGGCGCCGCGCTGTAAGCGCGTTGTTAGCAGTCTGTGAACAGCTAGCATGATAGCAGTGTGTGAACAGATAACAGTATGTTAACTGCTAACAGTTTGTTTGCAGTCTGTGATCTGCTTTTGGCATGTTTACTGTTGACTGACTGTTAGCAGTTCCGGCAGCATGGTCGGAAGCGCATCACGCGCACGACCTTCAACCCTTGTCCAAGGGGCCACCATGCCAACCATCGTCTTTGCCAGCCCGAAGGGCGGCGCAGGCAAATCAACGTCCGCCGTCATCCTCGCAACCGAACTGGCGGGGAAGGGCGCGTCGGTCACGATCATCGACGCCGACCCGAACAAGCCGGTGTCCCGTTGGGCCAAGCGGCCCGGCACGCCGGCCACGCTCAACGTCATCGCCGACGTGACCGAGGACAGCATCATCGACCAGATCGAGGACTCGGCCCGCAAGACCGCCTTCGTGATCGTCGATCTGGAAGGCACGGCGTCGGCCATGGTCGCTTACGCCATGAGCCGGGCCGACCTGGTCATTATCCCGACGCAGGGAAGCCAGCTCGACGCGGCCGAGGCCGTGAAGGCGGTCAAGCTGGTGCGCACGCAGGAGAAGGCGTTCAGACGCATCATCCCGGCCGCGATCCTGTTCACCCGAACCAGTGCCGCGATCCGGCCGCGCACGCTGCAGGCGATCGAAACCGAATTCATGGAAGGCGGGGTGAGGGTGCTTGCCACGCAGATGCATGAGCGCGACGCCTTCCGCGCCATCTTCGCGTTCGGCGGCTCGCTGTCGGATCTCGATCCAGCCCAGGTCAGCAACATCCAAGCGGCACGGAACAACGCGCTCGCCTTCACGGGCGAAGTGCTGGCGATCCTGAAGCCGTCCGCAGCCGCCAGCCAGGCGAAGGTGGCGTGATGAACAAGCCCCGCGCCAGCATCTTCGACGGTGATGCGGACGACATCGACGTGTCCGCATTCGCTCCCAAAACCGCATCCGATCCGGCAGCACCGCCGGCGGAGGAGGTGAGGGCCATCGCCGAGGCGGCGAATTTCCCGAGCCGCGAGGTGAAACGTCAGCCCATGGCGCCTGCCGCCATAGCGGCGCCTGCACCCGCACCCGTTCAGGCTCTCCCGGCAAAGCGCGAGCCGCGCCGTCACCGGACGGGCAGGACCGCGCAGTTCAACGCCCGCACGACGCCGGATACGGTCGAGGCCTTCTACGCGATCGCCGATCAGCAGGGCTGGCTCGTCGGTGAAACGGTCGAACACGCGCTCGCGGCCTTGCAGCGCGAGCTGAAGGGGCAGGGCAGGGGGGCCAAACCGGGCTCGGCCTGAAAACCTTGCGGGCCGCGGATACTATGAGGTTTTCGGGGAAGCGGCGCAGCCGGTCCCCGACCGACGCAAGCGACTGAAGGATCGAGCGTTTTTCATGGCCCGACTGGCTGGAAGCCCCGCAAATGTGAGGTTTTCGGGCATGTGTATGAAACTGCGTCCTGTAAAGTTTTCATTTTTAGCGACGACGGCGGTGATGTACGATCCCCTATGGCCGAACAGAAGACAGCGCAGCTCCTGACCCTGGACCTGACGCCCCGCAACCGCGAGGCGATCAAGCCGGCGGAGCTGATCCAGATCACCGGCCATCACCTCCTGACGCTGAACGCCCGCCGCGCCATCACCATCCTTTGGTACAATGCGCACCGCCAGGGCATCCAGGAGGGCAGGGACTACACGGTCGAGATCGACGACCTCAAGCCGGATAGCCACAAGGGCTACGAGATGGTCGAGGAGGCTGTCGAGGCGCTGATGCGCACCATCCTCAACGTGAAGACGCCGACCGGACGGACACGGGTCCAGTTCCTCGGCGGCAACGACATGGACGACCCCGAGCGGCCCGCCGGCGTCCTGACCTACAGTTTCGACAAGCGGCTCATCAAGATGCTGGCGAAGTCCACTATCTGGGGCAAGATCGCCTTGCCGGTCCTGATGGCCTTCACCTCGAAATACGCCGTCAGCCTCTATGAGAACGTGGCGCAGCTGGTGAATTTGGAGCGGAAATCGCACCATGTTTACACGCTCGACGAGTTCCGCGACCTCCTCGGCGTCCAGCCCGGCCGCTACCGCACGTTCGGCGAGCTGAACAAGCACGTCATCAAGCCGGCTGTGGACGAGATCAACGCGCTCGCCGCTTTCAGCCTGAGCGTGGTGCCGAGCAAGCAGGGCAAGAAGGTCACGGAAGTCGCGGTCGGCTGGTGGCAGAAGGACCCCGACGCCCTGAAGGAGGCCTTCCAGGAAGTGCATCGCACCAAGCTCGGCCGCCGCGCCCGGATCAGCGGGATCACCGAGACGGTGTCGCCGGCGCAGCCTTCGATCGGCCGTATGATGCGGCAGGACCGCAAGCGGCTGAAGCCCCCGAAAACCTCATAGTTGGTGCGTGCCGGTGCCTATGAAATCAGGCACTTGCAGGCGCCAGAAGGGCTTCCCCGAAAACCTCATAGTTGGAGGGGGAGCCTGTGGATAAGTTAACGGAGATTTACCGTTCCATCCCCGGAAACCTCATAATAACGCCCCGAATTCCTCATAGTACGCCCCGAATCTCTCATAGTAAGAGGGCGTTTTTCCCCGAATTCCTCACAGGAGTCCCCGGAAACCTCATAATTAAAGTTACAAGCCATTGATCCAGCTGTTTGATCCGACCCGGAATGTTAGAATCTTTTGAATCATTGAAAGAAGAAGAAGCGGATAACCGGGCGTCCCGCTGATCGCGGACAGGCTCTAGGGTCATGCCGACCCCGGCACTTCGTCGCCGCCCATACGGGTGACGATCCTTGACGCAGAGAGGCGGTCCTGACGGGCTGCAATCGGACGGGCTTACGCCCCCCTCTATGAAAGTATCGCTAACGCGGTCTGAGAATCGGAATCGGGCGCAGCCCGATACTTTATGATTGCCCGATGCACCGATCGTAGCACGACGGACGGACCGTCAACGGCTCCGCCGTCCTCCGCTAACGCTTCGGCCCCTCACGGGGTGACTGGTCCGCCCTTACGTGCAGCATCATAATTGTTCGGGACGAAGGCATATTCTTCTTCGCCTCCGGCTCGGGATCGAACAAAGGCATAAAAAAGAGAGAGGCTTGGCAGGAGAGGGGTAACGGTGAGTGTTCGGCGTTGCTTTACACGACACAGAACCCCTGCTAAGCTTCTTAGAATCTCTATAGGTCGGATTATGGACGACGAAATCTACACAATGAAGAATCCTGCCCACCCCGGCAGTTTTATACGAACGGAAATCATCGGGGTGCACAGGCTTTCCGTTACCGATGGCGCCGAAATTCTTGGCGTGACCAGGCCGACCCTCTCCCAGCTGCTGAACGAGCGCGTGTCCCTGTCGGCCGACATGGCCCTGCGGATCGAAAAGGCGTTCGGCGTGAAGATGGACACGCTGATGCAGATGCAGAACGCTTTCGATATCGCCCAGGCCCGCGGCCGCGAGGATCAAATCAAGGTCGCCCGCTACGTCCCGCAGCCCAAACCCGACCAGTTGCCGGGTCTGTCGTGACCGTCATCCATGGGGATTTCCGGCCGTGGACGGCCATCATCACGAAGCGGAAGACCTACCTCCTGCCGCCCGACGCCATAGGGGTGCCGGTCGAGGATCGGTTGCAGGACGTGCCGGACTGCATGAAGGGCATGAAGTTCTGGCAGACCGAGGACGGGGAAGTGCTGGCGCGGGGCGCGCCCATGCAGTCCGTTGTAGATTGACCGCTGACCCCCGATTTTTTCGCGCCTGAGGGCCTCTATCTAAATTGGGTTGGGTCATACACCCGAAAATTTCGCGGCCCTGTATGAGCTTTAAATCGCGGAAATGCACTATTCCACCCTTACTGACGCAAGCGGAAACTGTCCGACGCCGCCCACGGCCCGCTAAATCGATCTAAACGGGCATCTACGGCCGACCGGCAGTTCCGCGAAGCTTGGCTGCAATTTCGACTGGATAGATGCCTTTCAGCGCATCGGCATGGTGCCGCCGTGCCTATCCGGTTAGCCTGCCTCGAATTCCGGCCGGGGAGACGTCCTATGCACCTCGAAACGACCTGGGACGTCCAGATCGACGAACACGGCGTGATCGACGGACGGGAACTGGCCAGGCAGATGATCGCCTCCGCCTACCTGGCGCTTGTCCCCTATGTCGATGCCTGCCCCGCCTGCGCCGACGATCTATTCAGCGCGATTGCCAACAAGGCTATTCACGACGTGCGGCAGGAAGGCATGACAGGCGCGGGCTTGTATGTTGGCCCGACTCCGGCGCACCTATCCCAGGCCGAGGCCGAGGAAGCGCATTTGCGGGCGTCCGTTGAAACGACGCGCGCCATGCTTGAAGGCACCGGCCATCATCACCACTGACCGGCCCGCCATGCACTACCGGCTTGTCTCTGACGTTCATTCGGAATTCTGGCCGGAGAACCCCTACAGGGCAGGGAAGCATATCGACCGGCTGCTGCCGCCTTTGCCCGACGACCGGGACACCGTCCTGCTCCTGGCCGGCGACACGGGCTCCTATCGCCGCCGCAACATCTACCGCGCCGTGATCGATCGCCTGTGCGACCGCTTCAATGCCGTGGCCGACATTCCCGGCAACCATTACGGCTATGGCGGAGAGTGGGACGACGACACCGCCCCGGCCGAGCGGGACAATTATCGCTTCGGGCCGGCCTTCCAGTCGTTCGGCGTAACCGCCTGCACCCTCTGGACCGACTTCGACGGCGGCAACCCGGAGATCGAGCGGGAATGCCAGGAGGGCATGAACGATTTCCGCCGTGTGCGCGGCCTGACTGTCGATGGCGTGAAGGCCCGCCATGCGGAACAGGTCCGGTTCCTGGCCGAGCGCATGGAGCAGGGCGGTATCGTCATGACCCACTTCGCGCCGTCGCGCCGGTCGCTGCCAGCAGCGGAGGAGGGTAACGCCTTGAGCCACTACTACGCGACCGACCTTGAACGCCTGATCCTGGACCGGCGCCCCAGCAGATGGGTTCACGGCCATATCCATGCCCGGTCCGACTACCGCCTGGGCGCTACCCGCATCCTCTGCAATCCGGCCGGATATGACGGCCGCGACCACGATCCACGCCTGACGTTCGAGGCGTAGCCCCGCCCGCCGTCAGTTCAGCATCGTGACGATTTCCATGACGGTTTCACCGTCCCGCACGAGGGCGACGCCGCGACGGCCGCAGAAGGCCCGCCAGCTCTCGATAGGGCTGTTGAAGGCAACCAGGTCATCGCCCGGCCGCATCACCGCCTTGAGCCGTTCCCACTGACCGTTGACGCCGCCGAAGGGCTTGGCGAGGGCAGGGACGGACGGCACGCCGGGATTTTCGGCTTCGGCTTGTTCGATCGTGATTGCGCGCCTGTCCATTCGATCCTCGGGTTCAAATGCGAGCCTGGCAGCTTAACACGCGCGCCGTGACGCCTGCCTTGGCAGGTTCGTTCTTCAGTCCCCCTTTACGATCGTGACGGAAGATGCGCTTTGCGCATGGTCAAGCTTCATGGACGCTGCAGCCGCAGAGATCATTGTTGAGGAAATTGTCAGCGGGCTGTATGTATAAAATCCTAAATAGGATAATATCGGGCAGGGAACGATAATAACACCATGCGCCATGCTTGTTATACAAACTAAAAATTTGGCTGTTGAGACGAGCAGCCCGGCGGAAACGCTCAACGCAGCCAGGATCATGGCACGGGCACTTGCAGAGGCAACACCAGAGATTGACCGGCTGCCGCTGGCCCGTGCCTTTTGCTATCGCCTGGTCGCGGCCTGGTGGAATGTTCTGACCGAGGGCGACCCGGCTTTCCCGCTTCGCCCATTTCTGCTGCCGCTCCCCGAACTGAATTACCTGCCCGAGCCTGCAGCCGCTTCGGCTGACAGCATCGGCCATGCCGCTGCAGCCGTAGACCCGGAGACGGCTGTTTATTCGATCGGCCTGACCTACACGGGGATGCTGCCGCCGGCTTTCCGCGCCTCTTACGGGATCTATTACACGCCTCCCCAACTAACGACGCGCCTGATCGAACAGGCGACGGCGGCCGGTGTGGACTGGACCCGCTGCCGCGTCCTGGACCCGGCATGCGGAGGAGGGGCGTTCCTAGCCCCCGTTGCCCGTCGCATCCTGGAAGCCCTGCCGGACGTGACGCCGGCCATTCTGGTCAAGAATATCGGTAGCCGGCTGCGCGGGTTCGAACTGGACCCGTTCGCGGCTTGGCTGTCCCAGGTGACGCTCGAAGCCGTCATGCTGCCCGTCTGCCGGCAGGCCGGTAGCCGCCTGCCTGTCGTAGTAACGGTGTGCGATAGCCTGCAACGCAAGCCGCCGCGCGACCGCTTCGACCTGGTGATCGGCAACCCGCCTTACGGCCGCGTCACGCTTGCGCCCGCAGACCGTACCCGTTTCCGCCGTAGCCTGTACGGCCACGCCAATCTCTATGGCCTGTTCACCGACCTTGCGCTGCAGCACGTCCGGCCGGGTGGCATCGTCGCCTATGTGACGCCGACCAGCTTCCTCGCAGGCGAGTATTTCAAGAACCTCCGCGCCCTCATCGGAGCCGACGCGCACCCCGTCACGGTCGATTTCGTGGCTAGCCGCAAAGGCGTATTCGAGGACGTGCTGCAGGAAACGCTATTGGCGACCTATCGCCGGGGCGGCGACAAGGTGCCGGCGGCAGCGTTCGAGGTCATGCCGGGCCGGAACGGCCCCGCGCAGGTTACGCCGACCGGACCGTTCATGCTGCCGGCCGATCCCTCGCAACCCTGGCTGTTGCCGCGATCGACCGCACAAGCCGTGCTGATCGAATGCCTTTTGACCATGCCACACCGGCTGGCCGATTGGGGTTACCGCGTCAGCACGGGTCCCCTCGTGTGGAACCGCTTCAAGCCGCAGCTGCAAAACCGGCCAGGGCGCGGCCGGCTGCCCCTCATTTGGGCCGAGGCGATCACGTCCGACGGCCGTTTCGTGTTTCGCGCCGAGAAGAAGAACCACGAGCCGTATTTTGCGCCCAAGCCGGGTGACGAGTGGCTGATAACCCGCGAGCCGTGCGTCCTGCTGCAAAGAACCACCGCCAAGGAGCAGAGCCGCCGGCTGATCGCCGCCGCCCTGCCTGCGTCCTTCCTGGCCGAACACAAGGCCGTCGTGATCGAGAACCACCTCAATATGATCCGCGCCGTCGAGGCCAAGCCTGCCGTCGCGCCGGAAGTGCTAGCCGCCTTCCTCAACAGCGGCGCTGCAGACCGCGCTTTCCGCTGTGTGAGCGGCAGCGTTGCGGTATCGGCCTACGAACTTGAGTCGATCCCCTTGCCCGATCCGGTCACCTTGAAGCCTTTGGCGGCATTGATGAAGCGCAGTGCGAGCCGGGCCAGGATCGAGACTGAATGCGATCGCCTCTATGACGATGGCGGGGCCGTCTAATGGCTGGCATACCTGCCTATGTCCCTTGGAGCCTTGTTGCCGAGCGCCTGCCTCTGATCTTCCCGGAGGGGACGCCGAACCGCAATTATTGCGTTCGGGAAATGGCCGCCAAAACCGTATTCTGCGCCCTCTATATCGGCGCGGTCGAGGGCGAGGACCGTTATCTGGGGCCGGTCCATGTCTACCGCATGACTGAGGAGCAGGCGGCGCTTGCCAACCAGACCGACCGCGATGCCTACGCCGCTGCAGTCGTGAAGAAGAACGGCGCGGTGCCAGGCCGGCGATGGTATGCCGACAACAGCCGCGAACCCCTCCGCGATGAGACGTTGCGCGAGGGTTTGGTTGCCGTGGGTGCCGTGCTGCGCCGCGAGGATTTACCGACCACATCGGGCATGCCCCGTTACGCGCTGAAAGCCGCCTTTGCGGCCCTGTTTGATCCTGTGCTGTCCGGTATGGCCCTTGAAGCCGCCATTGCGACCTTCCAGACAACGCACTTGAGCCGGTCGGCGCGTGCCCGCGTCTCCCTCATGCTGGCCGGCGCGGCCGGCAGCAGTGCCGGCGTACTGGTGACGTTTCCAAACAGGGAAACCCGCAACCTGTCACCCGGCCCCAGCTCGATCATTTCCAAAGCCGTGGTCGAGGAATTCGCGTCACGTTTCCTCAAGCAGCCGGCAGTGCTGTGGCTGAGCGAAAGCGGCAACAAGGTCGTGGCGAGCGATGACAAGCTGGCAAACATCATCGGCCTGAAAATCGAAGCCGATAAGAACCTGCCCGATCTAATCATGGTCGATCTGACGCCCCCCGATCCGCTATTGGTGTTCATCGAGGTTGTGGCGACGGATGGCGCAATTACCGACCGCCGACAGGCCGCAATCTATCAACTGACAGACGCTGCCGGCTTCCCGCGCAGCCAGGTCGCTTTCTTGACAGCCTATCAAGACCGGGAGTCGGCCGGTTTCCGCAAAACTGTTTCCGGTCTAGCTTGGGGATCGTTCGCTTGGTTTGTATCGGAGCCCGATCAAATCGTTATTCTGAGGGATGGCGCAGCGAGCAGAGCAAGTCTAAGCGACCTGATATAAATTTTGACCAAGGAATAGATAATGGGACGTAGTCCACGACCGCAGGATATAAGCTGGTTTTTAGATCTTTACGATAAGGGGCAACTAAACCTTGATCCGCCTTATCAGCGGCGCAGTGTATGGTCGCGCCGCGATAAAGAATTTTTTATCGACACAATTATGAATAACCTTCCGGCGCCTCCGGTGTTTTTGCACAAAACGCTAGACGAATCAGGCAAGCAGACCTTCCACGTCGTCGATGGTAAGCAACGAATACAAACAATTATTGAATTTAGAAACAATAAGGTCCGGCTGCCAGAGGAATTCTCCGACTCTAGTATTCGCAAAAAGCGTTGGAATGATCTTGAACGCAAGTGGAAGGAGCTTTTTTGGAACTATGAGCTAGTGGTAGAGCAAATACCTGACATCTCTGATGCATCTATTAAGAATATATTTGAGAGAATAAATCGTAACGCGCGTAAGTTGACGCAGCAGGAATTACGGCATGCTAAATATGACGGCTGGTTTATCAGAACAGCTGAGGGAGAGGCAGAAAGTTTAGCTTGGAGAGAGTTCGGCCTAATCACTCCTGCTCGCGTGAAGCGTATGGCGGAGGTACAATTCATTTCGGAATTGATGATTCTTACGATCCGTAAAAAGATTGATGGCTTTGATCAAGATCACATAGACGACTTTTATGCAGCATTCGAAGACCTTGATGAACAGCCTACGTTTATTGAGGACAACTTCCGCGAAGATTTCTCCAGCATAAAATCGTACGTCCGCGATTTGATGGGGCTGGCCCCGGATATTATCGATTACTTTAAAGTTCAAGGACATTTTTATACGTTGTGGTCCTATCTGGCGACAAAAGGTAATGATGCGTTGCCGGTCAGTGAACTAGCCCCTGTTTATGCAAAGTTTTTGGGTGATGTAGCTGCCGTGATTGGACAGCTAAAAAGTGAGGAAACTCCACAATCAGCTGAGTCAAGCGACTATCAGCGCGCTGTTCTAAGTTATGCGCTGAACCTCCGAGGAGCGAGTACCGATCTAGCGCCAAGACAGGCGAGGCTCACAAATTTGCTGAGCGTTCTTGGCCAGCCGGAACTAGCTGCCGATGAAGATTAATAGAACGGTGCGCGATATATACGCAGCGGCGGAAGAAAAATACAAACGGCTGTCGGATGAAGCGAATGTAAAATTAAAGCCCCCTGTCGAGGAAAGAGGCTGGTTTTTCAAGTCTCGTGTCAAGGCGCTCGAAAGCTTTGCCCTGAAGTTGGAGACTGGTCGGGTCGACAAACCTTCCGAACCAGAAGATTTTTACGCCTGCACAATCGTCGTTCCCACGCAGCTTCATGTCGAGCAAGCCGAAGAGCTGGTACGAAGCCTTTACCATGTAAAGACGCGACGGCCGGAACGCGATGGTTCGACACATAAAGAAGCATCTAGCTTTGTATTTGACGATTTGCGACTCTATGTGTTGCGCGGCGAGGGGAGCAGCGCCATAAACCTGGATCTTGAAGACCTAAAATTCGAAATTCAGATCAAAACGATCTTACAATTTGCTTGGGGTGCAGCAACGCACGACCTGATCTATAAAACGGACTCGGTTAGCTGGCCTAAAGAACGAATTGCCTATCAGGTCAAGGCCATGCTCGAGCATGCAGAGTTAGCGATATCTGAAGCAAGCACTCTCTCACGGTCATCAGCTGTCGCGAAGCAGGACAGCCGTACAGCTGATATTCTCAAGATAATTGAACAGGTTGAACGCTTTTGGGCTGCTGACGCATTGCCGGCCGATCGCAAACGATTGGCTGAAAATATTCGAGCGGCGCTTTCTATCGCAAAAATTAAAGCAGAAGATTTGTTTGCGTTGCTCGAAGGAGAACAACGAAGATTTGGATTGGTACCTCGCGAGTTATCCCCATACGCTTTTGTTGTTCAGGCATTAGCGAACACGCCTAGCGTAGATCTAGAAAAGAAACTACGCGGAAGCGGTAGAGGTAAGCTCCTGATACACTCGGGGATGGAGCTGCCCGCCTGGATGCGCTCACCGCACAGTCGGCTTATCGATTTGGATGCGCCCACCCCGGTCGTAGATCAATCTACACCTGCAAGGGCACAAGCGGATGCCGCAGGCGATCCTCCCCCGGTGTTCGACCCTGCACCGCCTGATGGACAGCGGCGGTCAGACGCCCCTATGACAGCTGATAAAAATCAAACGGCACCCAATCTTTCGGACCCGGAACCGTCGCCTGAACAGCAGTAAGGAAGGCAGAAGAATTGTGGAGCCAAAAATTCCAGCAAGTCTCAACGATTTGATGGAGCATGACGTGCTTCGCCCCAATGCGAAGCTGCACGGTGAGATCGATGGGCATTCGGTCGAAGCGACGTTGAATGCCGATGGTTCTCTGACCGCTGACGGCAAGGCATACGGTTCCCTTTCTGTTGCTGCCGGTTCGATGATCACTGCCAGGACCGGAAAAGTATCTTCTAAGCGCTCCTACTACGCCTGCAACGGCTGGCTTTTCTGGCATGTGCGTGATGGTAATGGTGACTTGTGGCCGCTTAACAAAATCAGAGAGCAGGTTAATAAGAAGTCGTTAAAAAGACGGGTGGATATGATGTAATGGACTTCGAGAAATCTTGGCGTTTCAGCAGCCCCGGTGCTGTATCGAACGATGTCGTGAACGCCTTCTATGAAATGATAGAGCAAATTGCGCGCCAAGGTGACACCAAACGGATTGTTGAATGGTTCAAGGCCGCGTTTTACGGAGGAAGCATCGGATGGAGCAGCAATTTAGGCTGGGCGTGGTCTGATCTAAGCACCGCCATGAGCCGAGCTGCGGAAAATGGACCGCTGTTCATCGAGGCTTTTTGGGAGACGTGCGTTAAGCTGGACGAGGAGGGGCTTGCTGTTCCAGATGCGGCTCATATCAACCGGGTCCTCGCGGAGCATTCGGCCGGATACGAACTTCAACCACCTCGCCTTGTCGCAACGAATGCCTATGCACCCATTACCGTACCGCCGCCGGCACCCTCGCTGGCAGCGCAGGCGAGCGCATTGATCACGGAGTCGCTCGATGCCGCCGACCGACTTTTAGGGGAAGGGCAGGGCCGGCGCGCTGTTCAGGAGCTGCTTTGGCTCCTCGAAACGATTTCGACGGCGTTCCGTGGCTTGGGCGCCAGCGACAGCAGCGTGCAGGGCAAGTACTTCAATAAAATCGTGAATGAGATGCGGGCCCAGGGGAAGGGGACCGCTCAAGAGCAGATCCTCACTTGGATGACGACCCTGCATGGCTTCCTTTCATCGCCGACCGGAGGGGGCGTCCGGCATGGCACCGACCTGCAGGCTGGCATAGCCATTCAGCCGCACGAGGCACGACTCTACTGCAACCTAATCCGCAGCTATCTTACATACCTTATCCAGGAGCATGAACGTCAGGCTGCGGGTCTCCGCCTATAGGCAGACCTCAAATATGGGTACGCTTTCAGGCACTTTCCACGTCGTATGCTTTGAAGCTGTATATGGCGCTCGCTAGGCAATGACGCAGATCTTTCAGAAGGACCCGTGATGGCAGCGGTGCGCTCATCACGCCGCCTTCTCCTTTTTAGCGATCCTTGCAATAGTGGAGCGGCTGCAGCCTGTCGCAGCTTGGATTTGGCTCCAGGGCGAGCCGGCCCGCAGCATGGCTGCGATGCCTTCGTTTCGCTTTGCGTCCTCTTGGCGGCCCCTATAGAGCCCCGCAGCCTTTGCTTTCGCCTGCCCCTGAGCCTGGCGACGGCGGCGGTCGTTATAATCCTTGCGCGCTACGGCCGCGAGGACATCGAGCAGCATGCCGTTGATGGCCTGGAAGACGCGCCCGGTGAATTCATCGGCCGGCGTCGCCAAGCTCCATGAGGTAGGCAGATCTAGCGCGACGATGCGCACGCGCTTGGCGTCGATCTCCCCCCGCAGCTTCGTCCAGTCGTCTGAGGAAAGGCGGGAGAGGCGATCTACCTGCTCGATCAGCAGCACGTCGCCGGGCCTACAATCGGCCAGCAGCCGGAACAGCTCCGGCCGGGCCAGCGTCGCCCCACTCTCGTTTTCGACATAAGCCGCAGCGATCGTCAGGCCTCGCTCGGCCGCGAAGGCGTCGAGCTGCGCACGCGCCCGTGTTGCGTCCTGTTCAGAGGTAGAGGCGCGCAGATAGGCGCGGACGAACATGAAACCTGCCAATCGGTTCGATTAGAATAGGTGTCATGATATCGGTTCGATTAGAATGGTCAAGCTAATTATATGAGACCGCGCAACGACCGGTTCGATTGAGGCATACCCAAATCGTACTGACTATACGGCTAGTTATTGCTAGGTTTGGCTATTTGCAAAACGGGACCGAAATTTTTTATTGCAGCCCTTCAAAAGTGTCCAAGGAGGTCCACCTCGCGCTCGGCGCTCGCCCTCTAAGTGAAAAATACGGCGTACGCTCACTTGCAGAAATTCGTAAGAGATTTTACTTACTGCCCTGAGGCCGTTCTGGCGCCTCGGTGGAGAAGGGAAAACCGGCTATGGTAAATTTAACTAAAATAGATGCAATCCGGAACGAAGCTAAAAATCTGAATGATCAGTATTCTGAAATTCACGCTTTGATGTTTACTAATGATAGAAACTTATCTGATGCCGGCCGCGGTCTTATTTCAGAGCTTAAGCGTCGTGGTCTTCGCCAGAAAGATGCGGTTCGCATTCTGGGTATTAGCGCAACGGCTGCCCACAACAATTGGTAAGCGAACCCATATGGGAGAGCTGGACTATAAGGGGCCGCGCATACCGGCCCCTTTTTTGTGTCATATAATCGTCTTCGTTCTCCACATTAATTGACAGCCGACACAATTTTTGTAAGCAATGATCGCTCTCAACGGAGGGTGCTATGAAGCTGATGGTACTGAGCAGCATCGCTGCTATCATGCTGCTTATCGGGGGCGCACATTCCGAAACCCGCATTGAGAAAAAACTGATGCAGTTTGGCGGTCCAGAAACAAGGACAAGATGTATCGGTAATCTCAAAACGAAAGGTGTTCCGGCTTGTACAGTGAAGGGATGGGAGATCCGGTGCGAAGACACGTGGATTGAGACCTGCACCCAATGGGCGACCGATTTCCAGCAGCACGAGATATTCCTTATCGCCAGCGGTCCGGACGCGCCGGCGGCGCTTGAGAACATGCTTCACAATGCGGTCGATAGAGCACTGCTAGCCGGTGTCAGCGCGGCGATCGCTACGCCAGGCGAGGTTGCAGTCAAAACCGCCTCGGCAATCGCCGCTTTTAAGATAACGCTTTACGCCGAGCTCGCCATAGAACCGGTCCTCGCCGCAATGAAGGACCAGTTCCAGTTATCACTTGATAATAGGTCACATTGGTAGTTTACAAAAAAAGCTACCGTTAGCTTACGACAACAACAATAATATTCTTATTCGGTGTACTATTCGGTGTTTCAGTGCCATAGAAGGCTTTTTTTAAAGCTGCGTAGGCTTTTTTGCTTTCGAGAACTGAACATAAATCGTCGCTCAGCTTCAGACCTATGAGAATACAGCCCTCGCTGTCGTCGGGTTTGTTGCCGGTGTGGATTTGTACGTTTGTTCGTCCTGGCACCCCTGTCAGCTCTATGCGCCATTGATCAGTATGGTCATATCGAAGGACGGCCTCGTAACGCCCGTCTGGAATGGAGCTGATGAGAGGTGCATTGCCTTTCCAGGGGCGTTCCAGCGTGTAGGCAATAATTGTCCCGTCAGCAGCTAAGTACCCAGAGGTGCATGCGTCGCCTTTGTATTTCCTAGCCAGAGTCAAAGTAAAATTTGAAGCTTGAGCAAAAACAGATTTAGATAGAAAAAGAACGCCGCTAAAACCGGCTGCAAGGGGCAGGAAGTCTCGCCTTGATTGTGAACGCATGGCTAAATTCCGATCCATAAGAGCGTCGTTCTGATCTTGCGAATTCTGGTCCTCGCGCAACACGCGATCACGGCGGATTTTCATGCCTGGAATTATGCGCGTACCCTTTTAAGCGATCCAGCTCTTTTTTAGTCAAGGGCTTACGAGGGACAATTTGACCGCGCAAAACCGTTCCCATTTGCGCGGCTTCGTTTGACGGCGCGCTGAACTTTGCGAAGCCAGTCCATGTAGAGTGCCCTCAATCTTGGCCGACTTAATCCCTCGTCGCGATATTTTTGATCGGAATATCAAGGTACGGGCCAAATTGACTTGGCGTATACGAACAGATCGCGGCCCCTTACAGCGATGTCATTCTCGAGCCAGTTCGTCAGTGTTTCATCTTGAAAGCGGGCGTTAAGCCTAAGCTCGCTGTGAAGTGCGATCTCTGGCCGTTTTTGCGAAAAAGGTCCATTGCTAACCGACGAGTTCAAAGATTGGGTGAGCAGTGTAAGGTTGCCGATAGTGTGAATTATCCTCGCGCGTCTGATCTCAGGCGTCAGGCCGTCTGGAGTGACTGGTTCCGAAGGATAGGGATAATCAGCGACGCTACCCTGCTGAGGCAGCAAATGCTCGACGGTCAGGTTGACAGGTGTGCTGGAAAACTCGTTTTTGCTCGTTTTCATCGCCGTATCCACCGCAGCGAGCAGCATGACAGCACGGTCAGGACGAGATTTGACATAGGCCGCTTTATGCATCCATCCCCTCTCAAACTCGTCGTTGTTCGGCCATCGGTTGGTTTCGTCGTTGGAGCGTGTTAGCTCGTCGCGAACGGCCGCAGTAATTTCTGGACTGACGGCTGTACCTGTCTCGACAGCTTTTGTTTCGACTGCTTTCATACGTGCCAGCAACGATACAAAAAACTTATTATAGTTTTTGTTTGAAAGTTGGCAGACAAGCCGCCGTATGAGCCAGCTCTCAAGATCCGTAAGGATTTGGGTCTTGTCGTTTTGCGATAATTTGGCTGTTGGCAATCCGAGAATATATAGCAGAAGTGGGTAAGCGGTGCTGCTGTCGAGCGTACGTAGCCGGCGGGCAAATACTGATGCACGATCTTGACCACTGGGAGAGATCAGATTTCGGAAAATTGAGGAGTAACGCTTCAGTTCTGAAAGAAAGTCTTCGAGCGGCTCGTCCTCGTTATCACGCCAGTCACGAAATTCCTGGAAGATATGGCCAATCATCAGCTCACGTCCGGTTTGCATTACCAGGAAATGAAAGATGAAAAGGTCTATGCGCGGTCGGGTCAGGCGTCCCTGGCGTTCCAGAATATGCCAGTAGCGATCTTCTCCTTTTATCGGCGTCGGGATCCGATCGTTGTCGAACTGATGCCAGAAGCGGTCGTAAAGCCCGTCCGCGTACGTTTCATTGGCGATATGCGCCGGATCAATCGATGCTTGATGAAAGACGGTGTTGCGGATCAGATCTGAGGGAAGAAGCGGCTGGCCGCGTGCATTGAGAGTCTCAAATATTATTTGAGGATCATCGTTATCTTCGAGCTCAATCACAACCATCTGTAGCCCAACACGTAGTGCTTGTATCAGGCCGAATATCTGATTGTCTGGGTCTGGGGCAGTATCGTCGGCTGGCGAGACGAAAAGGGCGATTTGGCGGTAGAAGTAGCAGTAAGCGCCTATCAAACGTGGTAGTTCATCCTTTGCGGTGAGTTCGTTCTGCGCTAACAGCTGCTCGGGTCCACCTGCCAGCATGATGGATCGGAATAGGGCGCGATCAGCGTTAGTCGGCCAGACTTTAAAGCTGCTCTCGGCGCCAGGCTTCTCGTCTTCGTTAATTGTCAGACGCTTTAGCTTATTCGCGTGAATGGAGTCGGCTTTTATGGCGAAGTCACGAAGCGCCGCGATGAAAAGTTGTAAAGTGGTAAGCCGTTGCTGTCCGTCGATGACTTCTGAGCGCGCAACCGCACTACCAACAATCTTTTGTACATTGAGTACGACGGCTCCAAGGAAGTGCGATCGGCGGGGAATACCAGCGGCGCTTAACAAGCAGCCCTCGGCTTGCCGTTCTATGTCGTCCCACAAAGGCTGCCATTGGTCGTCTTCGTTCCAGACATACGCTCTTTGATATAACGGAACGACATACCGCCGTTCTTTCTGGAATAGGTCGTGAATAGAAAGCTTGTCTGGTTTCATCGATCATGAGCCATATGTAAATCACATTGATCGTTTGATCGATATCACAGTGGCTATGGACGGTTCCATATAGAAATCGATATCCTGCACGGACCGCCCTCACCCCAGCCAGAGTTCGCTATGCTGTGATGCCTAACGGGCGAGTGGCGCGTTTGGCTTGTCAGCCGGGTGGTGTTGCGGGCCATCATAGCTGACCGAAGGAGCTGACCGCGCCGGGGCCGGCGCATCCTTGAAGGCATCAGCCGGGGTCGCCGTCACCCGCTGATATGCCCCGTCATGGACCCGGCGCATGATCGAGTGCGCGAGAGGGGCGGTTTTCGGATCGAGCGCCGCCAGATCGACGGCGGCAAAAGCTTCCTTGAGCAACGTTTCCGCGATCAGAGGCCAGTCGGCAGCTGCGCCGTCCTCCCGATCGAACAGCTTGACCATGAAGGCGCGGACATGCGGCGCGGCCGCGACCGCCGTGGTCGGTTTCGCGGGTTTGGCCGGTCGGGGTGTAAAGCGCGGGCCTCTTGCCATATCCGTACTGTATATCCAGAAGATTAAAATCAGCTATACGCAACAACATTTCCCTAAATGTGTTCTAGTATTGTTCCCATTCATGGGGGCAACATCGATGGACTACAGCGAGATCTACCGGGATGTGACGCATTTCGGCGTATGGGCGCATGACGGCGCGGACGGCAACGGCAAGCGGGACGCCCTGGCGATCCTGGCCGCCGCCATCGAGCAGACTGAGGACCGCGATTTCCGCCACGACAGGGACGTGCTGGAAGCCCTCGACTATCTGACCGACCTGGCAGGGCGCTTGCCCGCTGCAACCGCCTACAAGGCCGCCCTGGCGATCCAGCACCCTCCCGAGCGACGGCAGGCCTTGTCGGCCGCCTATGAGCGCCTGGCCCGGCACCTGGGCGATGAGCGGCCCCATGGCAGATAATCCGCCCGCCTATGGCGTTCCCCTGGCGCTAAAAGCCCGTTTGAACGAGCTTGAGGGGTGCTGGCTGGATTTGCGGTGCGACTGTGGCCGCAGCGTTATGCACCCGATCAGGATGATTGTCCGCAGCCTCGGGCCGGGGCGTCACCTGGGCGAGATCGTTCCCCGTCTGAAATGCCAGAAATGCGGCGCGAAGCCCGCGACCGTGCATCTGTGCGAGACGGCGATCCGGGTGTTTTGCCACGGTGCGCCGCCCGGATGGTCCGTCCAGCTCTACCCTTTGGCGCAGGGTAGTTAGAGGAGCCGTCGAATGCGCGATGAGCCATTGCTAGCCACGACGTATGCGATCTGGCATACTTTCTGTTCTGGCTTTGTTTCCATATCAGGGGAGGCCAGGGAGATGTTCGGAGCAATTGGCCGGCCGCACAGGACGGGCCGTTTGCGCAACCAGAAGGATAAAGGTCCGGGACCTGTAAAATGAGTGACGAAAGACGCCTGATTTTTTATATAGACGCCTATTCGCCGGAAACTATTCCGATGGCGAAGCTGGCAGAATATATGGCTGATTTCGCCGCATTGCTCGGCAAGGACAATGCTGTTCATTTCGCAGGGCTGGAAAAAGGCAGCACCAAGATCGCGGTGCGCATCGAACACGAAGATTTACCCAAGGTCACGGCCCGCTTGAACGATGTTCGCCGGGGCAATCCGACCAAGGAAATGGCCAAGGTCTTCGACCAGATTGACGACCGGCTCGCCAACGACAACGCGGTCGGGCGTATCTATATCGACGGTCCGGACGAAGCCGTCGCGCTGCTGGCGTTTCCGGGGCGCACCCGTCAGAAGCCGCAGAGCTATGGCCCGTTCAATCAGGAGGGCCATCTGGACGGCATCCTCATTTCCATAGGCGGCAAGGACGAGAGCATCAGCCTGCGCCTGCAGAATGGCGATACGACCTACACGAACTGCGACACGACCCGGCACATCGCCCGCGAACTCGGTAAGCACCTGTTCGAGCCTCTACGCATCCACGGAACAGGACGGTGGATGCGCGAAGCCAACGGCAAGTGGACCCTTTTGCGGTTCCGGGTGCATCGCTTCGACGTTCTGAAAACCGATAGCCTCAGCGATACCGTTCACGCCCTGCGGTCGATAATGGGCAGTCAATGGAAAGACATTGCCGACCCGCTTGCGGAGCTGGAAAACCTGCGCCGCGACGATGAGGGCGAACTGCACTGATGGTCGTCTTTGATGCTTCCATTCTGATCTTCGTATTCGAGGAAAATGCAAACGCTTCGACGCCACGCGCGAAAGAGCGTGTCGATTACCTTATCGACAATCTTTCGGAAGAAGGGGTGAAAATCATCATCCCGACGCCGGCGTTAAGCGAGATATTGGTCAACGCGGGACAGGCCGGTCCCGAGTACCTGGCAACGATCAGCCGACAGGCATGCTTCCGGGTGGCAAGCTTTGACGAGCGGGCTGCCGTAGAGGCCGCCGTGCGCATCGCTCAGGCCCGGCAGCAGGGACGGCGCAAGGGCGGAAACCCTGACGCCAGCAAGGCCAAAATCAAATTCGATCGACAGATTGCAGCAATCGGCGCCGTCGAAGGCGCGACTGTCATGTATTCTGACGATGCCGATGTGCGAGGCTATGCTAGAGAGGCTGGAATGGAAGCCTATAGCCTTGCTGATCTGCCCTTGCCACCAGAGGACCCGCAGACAGCGATGATCCTTGAGCCGCCAGAAGGTAAGTAATACTTTTCCGACGTACCATTCTAATGCAGCCAGGCCTTGCTGCGATCATTTAGCGACCGATCGATATACGCGACTGTGGCCCTGCCTCCGGCATCGTCAGTGTGCAGCATGGCGGCCCGGATGATCTCCACCTGGTCCCATTCAGCGCTGAATGCGGCTTCCAGCTTGGCCAGCAAAGTTTGCGTGAAGGCGCGTTGCCCTTCCGTCATGGTCCGGTTGTCCAGCCTGTTCCGCAAATCAGCCGCCATGTGCAGCATCCTTTCCAGGGTGCTTTCATCCATCCGTCCGATCTCCTTGCCTGCCCTCTTCAATGCCTTTCCGGGTGCGTCAGCACCCCTGCCACGTGGCGAACGCGGGGGGCAAAGCGTCACGGGGCGGCCGCAGGCCGGGACCGGAGCCACGCGCAGCGACAGCGAGCATGGCGAGGACCGACCCCCTTGAGGCGTCGTTGGGGGCAGCGCCCCCAGCTCTTGCCGCCTGAATGGACAAACGCCTTCCTGGCTTCCTTTAGGCGTCGGCAGCGTCGCCGGATCGCAGGTGGGCAGCGCCCGCCCCGGTAACGCGAACGCGGTCACTGTTCTGTCAGGTTTCCAGCTGCTTTGCCCTGCATAAGCAGCCTGGTCTTGCCCTTGTCGGTCAAGCCGTGCTGCACCGCATCCGCAGGGTTTGCAGCTGTCTTACGAACAGGCGTGGAGTGCCTGCCGCGGTCCCGCCGGGAGGCTTCACGCCTTCGAAAAAAACGCGCATCCTGCCGGAGAAGGGATCTGTGCCCGCTGAAACGACGAGCGTTATCCAGGTGGCGAAAAGGGGATCTGTCCGTGGCATGCCGGCCGGGGTTTCGTCGTGATCGTGTGGCTCAGTGCCGCCGCCGGCTGGTTCGGCGGCGCCTGGCTCAGCATTGTCGCGGCGCTCAGCGTCGCCGTTCTGATTGGCCTCGCCCTCTGGAAGCTCGGGAGCTTCATTTATGCCGCCGTGAAGCTGAAACGGACCAGTCGCTGGCAGATCGCCGTCGGGCTGGTCATGTCGGCATTCGTCGTAGCCGTCCTGATCCTCGCCGTTCCTTATCTGCTCAGCAGGTTCGTCGATTTGACGACACCGGAAGCCAAATTCTGGCTGCAGACCGTAGCAGGAAACTGGTCGCCCGAAGCCTTCCCCCCTTTTTCGCAAAATGCAGCAAAGCCGTCGGACGGCGCTCCTTCGCCTGCAACACTGAGCGAATGGGACACTTACAGGTTCAGTGTCTCCGCCTCTATAGCGTTTTGGCTGAACAATGCTATCATTCTTATTTTTATAAATCTTACCTGGAGGTTAAGTAAAATGTCTAAGTCAATGAGTATAGCGGCCGCGCTTGTCATGCGCGACTCGCTGGCAAACAGCGCGGCGAAAGAGCTCGTGAAAGAAAAGTTCGCGCCGCAGGAGCAGGAAGCCATACTGAACGTGTTCAAGGAAGCGTTGGCCAGAGGGCAGAGCGATCTTGAGAAATATCTGCCGAAAATCGATGAGGCGGATCTTGCCAACCTCGTGAAAGATACCCGTAAACAGGCTCCCGAACCCAGCCCGCACTGATTTTTCTGTTTCGACTGTCGGCCGTCATATTTTGAGAGATTTGGTTCCAGGGAGGTGGAATTGAACAAGACAAACGTGATGGCCGGATACAGTGAAGATAAACAAAAATACGAAGAAAAACTGACCGATCTGATTACCGACATGGGCGATTTGTGGGACCGTTCCAAGCGTGAAAAAGCAGCCAGGGCACTGATAGAGGATTACACGGATCTGTCAGAGGCCGATGCAGATAAGTTCATTGCTGATAATGAATATCTTTTCGATAATGGCAAGCTTGAGGCGCACTCTGCGAATTGATTGTCGTAACAGTTTTTGTAGTAACGGGTCTTTTTAGATACACGATCAGATGCCGGTGATTTCTCCGCTACAGAAACGGACGTCTACCCTGACGGGACCGCGCTCTACTCGGCTTCGCCTCCCGGAACCCGGTTCCCGGTTTCCGCCATGCGGTAACGATCGCTGACGCGAGACGAAGAAGAGCCCCCTGTCCTGCGGCCAGCCCGCCGCTCCCAAAGGTGACTTCGTCGTCCGCTCCCCCCATGGCCTTCCGGCCCCCACGGAGAACCAGCTGCGCCGGCAGTCGTCATGATCGCATCCGCGATCGGCAGAGGGGCTGACCGCCCCCGCCGTCAAGGACTGGACGCAAGCGCGTCGGCCGGGGTGTCCCCGGTTTTCGCAAGGGCTGCAAACCGGGTGATCCCCCTCCCCGGCCGCCGGTCCTGGACGGCTTCCCCCCGCTCATTGGCGCTTGGCCTAGCAGGGTTGCATGCGCAACCCTTTTAGCAACCAAGAAAGAAAGACCATGACCAACCATGCATTACGTGAAGTATCTCTTGTAAAACTGACCCAATGGAACGGAAACGTCCGTAAAACCGCTGTAGAGACCGGCATCGATGAACTGGCGGCATCTATCGCCGCGCACGGCCTGATCAATCCCCTGACCATCTGCTCGGCCCCCAAGGGCAAATTCGTCGTCGTGGCGGGGCAGCGGCGGTTGCTGGCTTTGAAGAAGCTGGCGAAGGACGGCACGATCCCAAAAACCCATCCGGTCGCCTGCACCATGCGGGACGACGACACGGACCCCGCTGAATTGTCCCTTGCGGAGAATGTCGTGCGGGTGGCGATGCACCCCGCCGACCAGTTCACGGCATGGAGCGGGTTGATCGAGAACGGCGCGACCGTAGACGAGGTGGCGGCGCGGTTCGGGGTGGCGGCATCGACGGTGCGGAAACGGATGGTCCTTGCCCGCGTCAGCCCCCGCATCTTCGCCCTGTACCGGGACGGAGAGATCGAGCTTGAAGCCTTGCAGGCTTTTACGGTCAGCGACGACCACGAGCGGCAGGACGCCGTGTTCGACGGCATGGCTGGGTGGCAGCGGAACGACCCCCGCGCCATCCGGCAGGCTTTGACCGAAGGGGAAATCCCCAGCAGCGACAGGCGGGCGCGGTTCGTCGGCATCGAGGCGTACGAGGCGGCGGGCGGCACGGTGCGGCGCGACCTGTTCGACGCGAAGGAAGGCGGGTTTTTGCAGGACGTTGCCCTGCTGGACCGCATGACCATGGCGAAGCTGGAAAGCGTGGCCGCCGAGGTGAAGGCGGAAGGCTGGTCATGGACCGAAGCGCGTCTGTCCTTCGACTGGATCGAGCGTCAGGAGTTCGAGGAAGCAGAAGCGGAATTCGCAACCGACGAGGACGACGACTCCGCCCCGTCATGGTCACATGAGGCGAAGGCCATCGCCGGAGCCGTGGTCTGTCTGTCCTATAGCGGCGAAGCGGTGATCGAGCGCGGGTTGATCCGCCCCGGCGAGATCGAGCCGGAGGCGGACGGGGGGAACGGTGCGACCGGGAGCGACGACGAGGACGCGGATGCTGTCAGCGGCCCCGCAGCCCTGCCCGCCTCACTGGTCGAGGAATTGACGGCGCAGCGCACGGCGGCTTTGCGGATCGAACTGGCCCGCCTTAACTGCCAGCATCTTCATGCCAAAGGGTTCAGCGAAAGCGCCTGGTATGAATTCGCCGCGCTGTTCGGCGGACTGACCCACCGCGAGGCGTGGCAGTTTTATGCCAAGAACCAGGCGTGGCTGACCCGCGCCGGTGCAATGAATTTCAAGGACGGTTCCTGATTACTCAGCCCCATGCGAACCCCCTGCCCTAGTGCAGTCGTTGTCCGTCGCGTTGGCCCAGCAGCCGATCGACATAGGCGACCGTCGCCCGGCCGCCGGCATCGTTCCGGCGCGGCAGGACCGCCCGGATGGCCCGCACCTGGTTGGCCTGCCTCTCGAACGCGGCCTCCATCCCCGACAGCATGTTCTGCATGAAGGCGCGTTGCGCCGCCGTCATGTCCGAGCCGTCCAGCCTGGCCCGCAGATCGGCGGCCGTGTGCAGCATCTTTTCCAGGGTGGCTTCGTCCATTGGCATGGCTCCTCCCTCCCTGAAATTAGGGTGCGGCAGCACCCCTGCCCCGTGGCGAACGCGGGGGGCAGAGCGTCACGGGGCGGCCGCAGGCCGGGACCGGAGCCACGCGCAGCGATAGCGAGCATGGCGAGGACCGACCCCCTTGAGGCGTCGTTGGGGGCAGCGCCCCCAGCCCTTTCCGCCTGAATGGACAGACGCCCTTCCTGCCTGCCCTTGGGCGTCGGCAGCGTCGCCGGATCACAGGCGGGCAGCGCCCGCCCCGGTGACGCGAACGCGGTGACTGTCCTGTCAGGCTTCAGATCCATCCCTGAAAACCACGTCGAGATCCACGCAGGGTTTTTTGACGCGAGATCCGCAAGGACCGGGGCGTCGCCCTGGCGGGCCGCGCTCTACTCGGCTGCGCCTCCCCGAACCCGTGCCGGTTTCGGCCATACGGTGACGATCGCTGACGCGCAGAAAGAGGGGCTGACCGCCCCCGCCGTCAAGGACTGGACGCAAGCGCGTCGGCCGGGGTGTCCCCGATTTTCGCAAGGGCTGCAAACCGGGTGATTCCCCTCCCCGGCCGCCGGTCCTGGACGGCTTCCCCCCGCTCATTGGCGCTTGGCCTAGCAGGGTTGCATGCGCAACCCTTTTAGCAACCAAGAAAGAAAAGACCATGACCAACCACGCTTTACGTGAAATCTCCCTGGTGAAACTGGTTCAGTGGAACGGCAATGTCCGTAAAACCGCTGTAGAGACGGGCATCGATGAACTGGCGGCATCCATCGCCGCGCACGGCCTGATTAACCCCCTGACCATCTGTTCGGCCCCCAAAGGCAAGTTCGTCGTCGTTGCAGGGCAGCGGCGGCTGCTGGCTTTGAAGAAGCTGGCGAAGGACGGCACGATCCCGAAAACCCATCCCATTGCCTGCACCATGCGGGACGACGACATGGACCCGGCTGAATTGTCCCTCGCGGAGAATGTTGTGCGGGTGGCGATGCATCCCGCCGACCAGTTCACGGCATGGAGCGGCCTGATCGAGAACGGCGCGACAATGGACGAGATCGCGGCGCGGTTCGGGGTGGCGGCGTCGACGGTACGGAAGCGGATGGCCCTCGCCCGCGTCAGCCCCCGCATCTTCGCTCTGTACCGGGACGGAGAGATCGAGCTTGAGGCGTTGCAGGCTTTCACTGTCAGCGACGACCACGCGCGGCAGGACGTCGTGTTCGACGCCATGCCCGACTGGCAGAAGGACGACCCCCGCGCCATCCGTCAGGCTTTGACCGAGGGCGAAGTCCCCAGCAGCGACAAGCGGGCTCGGTTCGTCGGCATCGAGGCCTACGAGGCGGCGGGCGGCATCGTGCGGCGCGACCTGTTCGACCCGAAGGAAGGCGGGTTCTTGCAGGACGTTGCCTTGCTGGACCGTCTGACGAGGTGGAAGCTGGACGGACTGGCGGCCAAGGTGCTGGACGAAGGATGGTCATGGGCCGAAGGCCGCATGGCGTTCGACTGGAATGAACGGCAGGAGTTTGAACAGGCCGAAGCCGAGTACGCCACCGACGAGGACGACGACTCCGCCCCGTCATGGTCGCACAAGGTCAAGACCGTGGCCGGTGCCGTGGTCTATCTGTCCTATGGCGGCGAGGTGTCGATCGTGCGCGGGTTGATCCGTCCCGGCGAGATCGAGGCGGACGAGGCGAACGGCGCAACCGGGAACGACGACGAGGACTCGGACGCCAGCAGCGGCCCCCCTGCCCTGCCCGCGTCACTGGTCGAGGACTTGACGGCGCAGCGCACGGCGGCTTTGCGGATCGAACTGGCCCGCAGCTCGGAAACGGCCCTTGCCCTTGTCGTGCATACGATGGCGGCGGACGTGTTTTACAACGAGCCCAAGGGCATCCTGAAAGCGTGGATCACCAAGCGCAGCCTTCGCACGGCGATGGAGGACCATGACGTGGCCCCTGCGATCATGGCCTTGAACGAGGAACGCGACCGCATAGGCGACCTATTGCCGGGGGACCGTGCCAGTTTGTGGGACTGGTGCATGACAGCCAGCCAGACGCAGCTGCTGGACGTGCTGGCCGTGGCAACGGCGCACGGGCTGGATGCCGTCGAGAGCAAGGGCGATGCGAACCGCACCGGGACGGCGGAGGGCGCAGCCCTGTCCGGCACGCTCAAGCTGGATATGGCGCAATGGTACAGGCCGACCGCCGCAGGGTATTTCAGGCG
>NZ_JAKSYP010000088.1:0-4092 GCF_022829625.1 Methylobacterium sp. E-046
AAGCCGGTCACGCGCCGCTCCTCGACGGTCACGAGCCCAAGCTTCACGGCCTCGCGGATGGCGTTGCGCACGGTGGTCTCGGCGACACCCACGATCGCCGCGAGATGGCCGACGGCCAACCGGCAGTCCTTCCGACGCGCAGTCTCGGCAGCCACGAGAGCCAGCACAGCATGCTCGGCCAGCGTGAACCGGGCGGCAATGGCCGGCGGAAGGCGTCCAGAGGCCGCCCAGCGGCGGCGGCGCTCCATTGAGGCATCCGTGCGCGGGCGCGAGCCAACGGCCCTCCTGGGTGATCCTACGCGATCTGAGATGTTCTTGATCGAAGGGGACACTTGAGACGCGAACGTTGCTTGGCCGTTCGCCCTCTGTCCGCACTTAGGTCCGTTTTCGGCTGATCGCCGGCCCTCGATGAGAACAGACAGCGCCTCGGCCTCGGCCTCCGTGACCTTCCCTTCCCCATAGGCACGCCACAGCGCAGCCGCGACGGCTGGCAGCGCGGCGCACGAGGCCGCCTCCACCTGTCGGCGGATCTCATCGGCATAGTTCATCGAACCCGGTCCTTTTCGGACCGCGGCTGTGATCAAGGCACGACTTCATCGCTCCAGGAATTGGCGTTCCCGTTGACTCCCGGGGGGAGCTGTGGCTGATGGGGGATTGCTAGTTGGCCCTCCAGCCACTTCGATTTCGCGGGCTCTCTGTTTGGCGACAGGGGGCCCGTAGTCGTTTCAGGGTCTCAGATCCGCGGCGGCGTCTCTCCTGATGGTGGCCGCGACTCGCCAGGGCGGGTCCAGCCGGAACGGTCCATGTCGGCCGGGGCGCACGGTTAAGTCAACGGTAAGCAGGCTCCGCACATTATTTTTCGCTGTAGCGTGAAACCCCCTTGCGCAGCCGAATAACAGCCCCTACCATAATTCAATGACGACGACGTGGGACGAGCCGAAGCGCCTCGCGAACCTAGCCAAACACGGGCTGGATTTCGCGGACTTCGAGGCTTCGTTTGACGGCGAAACTGCACTGATCCTGCAGACCCGTCACAGCCAGACCGGTCGTCGCCGGTACAAGCTGATCGGCGATTGGAACGGTCAGCAAGTAGTCGCTGTGATCGTCTCGCCACTCGGCACCGAAGCGCTGTCTCTCGTCAGCCTTCGCCAAGCCGACCCTGAGGAAAGGGAGAGCTATGCACGACACCTCGCACAAGCCTGAGGAGCACGGCCCCGGCTACTCGCAGGAGGACTGGGACGAGGTTTCCGATAACCCGAAGCTGACCACCGAAGAACTAGCCTCGATGCAACCCGCAAGCGAGGTGCCCGAGGTCTATGCCTTGTTGCCAAAGCGCGGCCGAGGACGCCCGAAACTGACCGATGCCAAAGTCAATTTCACCATGCGGATAGCTCCTGACTTGCTGGAAGCCTACCGCGTCACCGGAGATGGTTGGCAGGTCCGCATGCATGAGGATCTTCAAGCCGGGATGGATAGACGCATTCAGGAAATGTTGGATCGCTCTAGGCGCGTCGTTCCGCTCTCACGTCCCGACAAACAAACCGCCTGAGCTTTCGATACTGCAAGCTCAGCGGCAATCCTACGGGGCGGCACGGTTTATTCAACGCCGAGGCTGATGTTAGCCAATCCGCAGGATGCGGAGCATGGCCTGCCATCGGGCCGCGCGCTTTGCCCACACGTCCTCGTAGCGAGGAAAGGTCGTATCTGTGAACCGGAACATGTTTCGCGTCAGGCGCTGCCAGAGGCGTACCCGCTTGTTGTAGGCAACAGGTCGGTCAAAGCGGGCCTGAGCAGCGTTGTAAGCCAGCGCGTTAACTGCGAAATAGCCGGGCGGCTCGCCAGTGAGAAGCGCCCGACCCTTCTTTTGAACGCCCTTGTAGTCGCCGTCCTCTATCTCGGCGAGCAGCCGCAAAAACTGCCGCCGAAGATCGGCATGCAAGCCTTCGGTGCGCGCGAAACCGAAAACAAGCTGCAACGCGCCTACCGTGCTTGTCGCTGCTGCGATGACAGCTGGGTCTACCTTGGCATACTCAGGCAACTTGCCAGCCAAGGCAGCGATGGTACCCAGGCCGCTCATGAGCGTGAAAAAACTCATGAAGCGATTGAGGCGCCTGAAGTAGGTTTCTCGGTCCTCCTGGTAGCGGACATTGCGCAGCAGGAAATGCTCGCAAATCTGCCGCTCGGTCAACGATCCCAGGGTTTCTTGGGCTGATCCTGATCCGTTGGTTGCTGCCTCGGACGTGGTATCTCGTGATCCTGCGCCGGGACCTCGTGCGGCCTCCTCGGCGGCCTGGGTGGTGGCGGTGGCGGTCGATGTGGGGGCGGAGGAGGTGGCTTTCTCTCGGTCATCGCCCATGACGCCTGAGGCTCCAATCGTGATCTCCGGTCCGTCGTGACGATTTGGTGTTGATAGAGGCGTGTACCAGCCGATCAGAGCACGGCGTTCGCTGGCGGCTCTATGTTGGGCCATTGATCCGCGATGGCAGCGCAAGCGGCCTTCATCTCGTTGTAGAGGTAGACGCTGTTCGTAGGCGCCTCTGTGGCCTTCCCGCTGTAGGCGCAGACCGTGAGGCAGAGCTTCTTCTCGGGACCGCTCTCAGCCTCCGGTGGCAGGCCGGAGAGGAAGCCGAACACGAACGCGCTCTGAAACTTGGCGGCATCTGCGTTCATCTCCTTGCCCTTGGCGTACCGAAGGTACAGGGCACCAGTTTTGATCGTGTTCCGCTTCGTAATCCGCCGAAGAAGCAGATCGGGGTTGTGAACGATGATCGTCCCGTTGAGGTCGACCGTCTGCTTGCCGGTTGCCGCCCGCATCTCGCAAGGCGGGATCTCCAGCTCGGCGCACGCCTCGGCAAAAGCGTCCACATAGTCGGCATTGTGCTGGTTCTGGTACGCCTCGAAATCACCCGTCGTCATTCGTGAGCGAAACCATTCAGCGCGGTCCCTAAGGGCGGAAGTGTCACCCTCGCCCTCCTGCAGCCATGTCGTTATGGTGGCGCGAGCTTCGGTATGCTGGAGCACCCGCGCCACCGGCCGATACTTCGCGTCTCGAAGGACGGTACGTCTCCGCTGTGCGGAAGCGGCCATGTAGTCGGCCAGTTCGCGGGCCCGAAGCTCGCATCGTGAACGCCTGACGTGGGTTGCTTTGTCGGACATGCTCGGAGGAGACCTAAGATGGACGCCCTGTATCTGAGCACGGACTCTCGCGATGACACAAGGTTGTGTATCGCTCCCCTCACCCGGCAACTGATTTTATCGACGGGGGAGGATGCCGCCGACGCGGCCGGGTACTTCCTGTTCGAGCGCCAGGGCGACGACCCGCACGACGTGCAGATCCTCGCCCGGGTCACGTCGGAAGAGGCGGCCCTGAAACTAGGCCGGCTTCTCAATCTGCGGTAGTCAGCTGCCGCTCGGCCGGGCGCACGGTTGAGTCAACGTTGGGGGATGATCAGCGCGACCATGCCGGCCAGACCTTCGACCCTCGCCGACCTGCGCAAGACGGGCGTCATCAGCAGTCAGGAGATCGTCGCGGCGATCGACGCGTACATGCGGGACCCGGCGGCGGGTCCCTACCGCTTCCCCAGCGGTCACAGCCTTGACCTCGCGGCCATTGTGGAAGCCTCGCCCGCCTTGGATCGGGTGGAGCGGGCCGGTCCGCAGGAGAAGACGTTTCGGAACGGACTAGCTACTGCCATCATGACCGCCCATCCAACCCTGTCTTGAGCTATCGGCGGCGCCGTGCGACTGCGACATGCTCTCGCCGAAAGTCACTTCCGCACATCTGGGAGACGCATCCGCCTGAGAATGGTTGATGATCAGGAGGAGCCCTCGATGCAGTGGTTCTGGTTGTTTGCGGTGATGGCTGGTGTTGGGGCCGGGGCGCTCGTATTCGGGACGTGGCTGATCAAGATTAGCGGAGTGCCCCAGCCCGCGAAGTGGCCCGCGAAGGAAATACCCGGCTGAGCAGCCGGCAAAGGCGCGCTGTTGCGGGCTGAGCGCGCGAGTTCGGAGGCGGTGCCAAGCTCACTGCAGCCACGCTCTTCGGCGTCTGGTGCGGCCGAGCTTGCTGGCGTATCAGCCCGCATGGCCAAG
>NZ_JAKSYP010000097.1:0-3173 GCF_022829625.1 Methylobacterium sp. E-046
AAAAGCAGATGCAGGTTGTGGCTGAGCAGATGCTACCGACGCCGGCCGCTGGGTGAACGTCGTGGAAGTCCAGTCGCCATGAGGGACAAGCCAAGTTGCGGCCGCGGCTAACAGCGTGAGGGTCGAAAAGCAGGAGATCGAGATCGTAACCAGCGATGATAGCGAGGTACTGGGCCTCACGAACGCGAGGGGCCGGGCGACGCCGATGGGCTTCAGATCGCCTACAAAAATAGGACTGCGTTGTAACATCCTCTAAGAACTGGAATTGGCGGGAAACAGTTCAAGGCCGTGAAGCGGCGATCGTGGTTGCAGTCGAGCACGGTTAAAATCGCGCTTGTGCACAACGATGACTCGGAGGCTTCAGGAAGCCTGAAATGAAGCGCTTGGCGCGGGCTGACGAAGGCCCTTCACTTCGCCCGCGTTCGTCATATCGCCCGATCGCAGACCCTCACCGCATAGCTCGCGCGGTTCTACCGCCCGCGAGAACTCTCACGGGATCGCTTTGGCCGGGGTCGCCCGCTGCCTCTCGGCAGCCATTCTTCGGGCCTGCTAGCCTCGTTTTCCCCAGAACTGGAACCTCAGTAGACGTGCCGGTTACGGTTTTGACCCCTCCCTCTTGAGAGGTGGGGCCGTGATGACCCTGCCTTTGGGCAAAGGGTCGCAGATCGCTACCCCCTTTCCGTGCCAGCCGGACCCAGGCCAGCCACTCTGGGCTGATGATGCGGAGCACGTTCGTGTCGTTGCGGAAGCCGGTTATCTGGCGCTCCTCGACGGTCAGGAGGCCGAGCTGGCGGGCCTCTCGGACCGCGTTCTTAACGGTCGAGCGGCACACGCCTGCGACCGCGGCCATGTTCTCGATCGACAGGCGGCAGTCCTTCCGGCGCGCAGTCTCGGCAGCCACGAGGGCGAGGACCGCCTGCTCGGCCAGCGTGAACCGGGCGGCGAGGGCCGGCGGGAGGCGTCCAGAGGCGGCCCAACGGCGGCGGCGCTCCATTGAGGCATCCGTGCGCGGGCGCGAGCCGACAGCCTTCCTGGGGCTTCCTACGCGATCAAATCCAATACCGGATTTCTCGGCATTGCCGGTCCTCGAAACGGGGGAGCGTAAACACGACACGGTGTCGCTTTTTGTCTGCCGCGACTCGATCAGGCCGGACAGCGCCTCGGCCTCGGCCTCCGTGACCTTCCCTTCCCCGTAGGCACGCCAGAGCGCAGCCGTGACGGCCGGCAACGCGGGGCGCGGGGCCGCTTCCACCTGTCGGCGGATCGCATCGGCATAGGTCATCAATCCCGGTCCTTTTCGGACCGCGGCTGTGATCAAGGCACGACTTCATCGCTCCGGGAATTGGCGTTCCCGTTGACTCCCGGCGGGAGCTATGGCTGATGGGGATTTGCAAGTTGGTCCCACCAGACCATTTCGATTTCGCGGGCTCTCTGTTTGGCGACAGGGGGCCCGTAGTCGTTTCAGGGTCTCAGATCCGCGGCGGCGTTTCTCCTGATGGTGGCCGCGACTCGCCAGGGCGGGTGCAGCCGGAACGGTCCATGTCGGCCGGGGCGCACGGTTAAGTCAACGGCGGGGGAACGGGTGGGCGCTCTAAGGTTCAGCCTCGCCCACTTCCGCTCCTAGCCCTTCAAGCGGGAGATCCAGCCTCCCTGAGCGCTGGCGAGTATTTTCACACCCCAATCGGTACTCCAGATTGAGGTATCTACCCTGCCGAGCGTTGTTGAGTTCGTATAGACCATACGATCGTAAGACAATACCCGACCTTATTTCGGCAACTGACGAACTTGTGCCTGGATTTATGACATGATCAGGCATTGCTACAAAGCAAAGCCAATCACCCTCCTGTCTTTGCCGGTATTCGAACCGCGGCTGCGATCTTATTTCACCAAATATGTGCCCCTTTAAGTCGAGGTAAGGGTATTTCGCCGTCACCTCGGACACATTCTTAAGCTGCAAAACAAGCTCGCAGACCGTGTTACCGTCGCCATCTCTAATTATAGGATCAACCCGCCAAGTAAGTCGTAGGTCTGGGACAGCAAAGCGCTTGAACGCATCTTCAATGTCATAGTGTTCCATCTCGAAGAAGCTGTCACCCGCGCGCTTGAAATACTGCTTCTGACCACTTGCTTCTGAGCGATGCGGGCGCCGCTCCGAGCGCTGGACATAGATTAGAAGGTAGCCTGATCCCGGCGCCGATGCGGACGGGACCGAGCGCAGTTGAATGCCATCATGGCGCGGCTGGATAAGTTGCCCGACAAGGGTTGTCGCTTCCGATAGGAACAGATCAATCTGAGCTATTGGCGCGGCGGGAGCTTGAGCGCAGTCAATACCGTCGGGGCCTTTCTCGGCGTTCACGCCCCAAACCAGCAGGCCGCCAGCTGAGTTCGCGAAACCGGAAACGGCCTTGGCCAAGATCTTTTTGTCGTTGGCGTCGAAGCCGCCCTTCCTCGGGTCGCCCTTCTGCTTGAAATCGAGCTGTACGCCTTCCTGCATCCGCTCGGCGATCAGGCGCCGAATACCCGGCTCGCCCTCTTTGCTCAGTCGGTCGAAGAGTTCGCGCATGTGGCCTCCAGAGGCGCATGCTGACATGGCTTGGGTGGCAATGTCTCTGTGGTCAGAACGTGTGTAGGCGGCTGCAACGTCGCCCGCACCTCTGCGACATGCGGCGGCTCGGTGATGCCGAGCAGGGCGCCGATCTCTGCGTGGATCGCCAGCCAGCGCCGGGCGAGGGCTAGAAGCCTGTCGCCGGCTGCTTCCGACGCTTCACAGACCCTCGGCAAGTCCGCTTCTCAAAAACGTGATGGACGACGCCCTACAACCGCCGGGTGGATTTGTGACGGTCCGCTATAAGGCGAGGTTTGGCAGAAGCCGGCCTTATCGCCGCGCCTGCTTACAACCCTTCGTAGAAACTTGGTCTGGTATGGAGCAATACTCGCAATCGTGGGCCGGGCGGAAATCACCCTGTTCTCGATCAAATCAAACATATGTGGAAGTATGACAGTGTAAGTTTCTGCTAAGTTCAAACATGGCTGTGCGCGAACCCATCACAATATCTGTGTCTCCAGAACTGCGAGCGTTCTTGCAAGGATGCGTCGCCACCGGCCGCTACAGCAGCGTCAGCGAGGTCGTGCGGGCCGCCCTGCGCGAGTTCGAGCGCGCCGAGATGGGTAAG